>NZ_MCGV01000002.1 GCF_001705235.1 Clostridium pasteurianum | reverse complement strand
TTTTTAATTCAAGTATTTCTTCCTTCGTAAGCTCAGTAATATCAACAATATCCTCAAGGCTATCTCCACGTTTTAGCATCTTTTCTGCTATTTTCACTGCTCTTTCCGATGCTCCCTTAGTTATCCCTTTATCCATTCCTTGAGCTATTCCTTGTGCTATCCCTTGAGCTATTCCCTGAGCTATTCCTTGCGCTATCCCTTGAGCTATTCCTTCTTCTCTAGCAGTTTTTAGTCTAGTCATCTGGTCATGGATTTCTGCTTCTCTTGCTTCATATGCCATTCTTGATTTTTCGTCTTTACTTATTATTTGAAGTTTATCATAAGCTTCTTTTATATCCTTATTTTTTGATGCCAGCATTTCCATTACCTCCTTTGACTTTGCTCCTATAAATTCCATCCACTGAATTACTGCTGTATTCTCATCTTTTTTACGTCTTTTTTATCGAGTTTTGGAAGTTCTAAATAGTGTATTTCAAGTATATCTGTAAGTCTATATCCTGTTTCATCTTCTGTTACATGATAACTTGTATGAATTTTGTTTAATGGTATACACTCAAAATCTACTATATTTATGGTTATACATTTTTTAAGCTTGTCATAAGTATCTCCAGATTTTATTTGTGATGTATACATTTTGACCAGTAAAAAGTGGTTCTTTCAGCCATATAGTCCGTTGATAGTACCTGAATTTCTATATCTATTTCTTTTTTGTCTTTTGTTTTCGCTCTTACATCTAGAATACCTTTTTTATCTTCTGCAAATTGTCTTGGCAGTTCATTATTTATTATTTTTAAATCATTGAGTTCCTCTTTAGATATATTTAATATGGAGCTTAATAGTGATTGCAGTAAAGCTATGTTATTGGAATCTCCAAACAAAAGCTTAAATGCAAAATCTACTTTTGGAGACATTATAAAATTGTCATCGTAAATTTCAGATCTTCTAGTTTTTCTAGCCACTTAATCATCTCCTATAAAGCGTTTCGATTCAATTATTAAGTTATACATTTTAAGCTCTATAATTAAGCTTTAACCCGTTTTTCCAATTATATTCACTTAATTCTATTTTATCAGAAAATACACTTACATGAAAGTAAATCTATATTGTTTACGCCCAAAATTCCGTAGGTACGGAGGAATTTTTCCTTACCTTACTCCTAAAGCGAATTAACAGTGATTTATAGGATTTTTTAATGTTCCAAATCACTTTTAATTCGCATCTCATGTTAGTCGAAGTAAAATAACTCTTCAAATTTCTTATCCAGTGCTGTGCATATAATAAGAGCGAGCTTAGCTGTGGGACAAAACTGCCCGTTCTATGGAGCTTATGGTCTGGCGTGACACACCTACCAGCTTTGCTAGAGCATCCTGTGATAAATTCTTTTCGGCTCTTGCCACTTTTAATCTGTTTTTTAGTATTAATTCATCTTTCATGCCATTACATCCCCATTAAAAAGCTTACTGTATCTATAATAGCTACTAATCCTCCAGAAATAGCTGTTACAAGAAATATTTTTTGTGAAGTTTTACAAATTGATATCCCGCAGCAACAGCAATATTAGCAAAAATAATAGCACTCATATCTTGACTTGGCATTCTTCTGAAAATCTTATATATTAAGAAAATTGCAGCTAAACTTGTAACTACTGATGCTCCATACATGTACGCCTTATCTTCAATACTCTTTTCCATTTCATCAACACCAGAATTGCGGCTTTTTTTCTAAAATTTCCTCTTTAGTCATATTAAACTCCCTCCTCATACTTTGTAATTTTAATATATCATTTTATTTATATTGTGTCAAGTAAACTTGTCAAATTTATATTAAAACTTGTCATTATAATAATAACACTTTGCAGTAATGTTCAACCACTTTACTCATATTATAAACGTGAAAAATTAGTAGATTTTCCGAAGCAAAGCTACGGAAAACCATCCTTCATTCTTAATTTTTCAAAGCTTACTGTACCTATAATCGCTTCTAGCCCTACACACAGCACTTTCTAATAAAAATAAGTTTACAAAAACATGACATCAAAAGAGAGGATTAATAATTTTTATTGTGCTAAACTTTTACACAAAGAGGGAAGTGATGAAATTGAAGTGGCTAAAACAACTAAGCCTTGCAATACAGTATATAGAAGACAATTTAACTAAGGATATTTCATATGATGAAGCTGCCAAAATAGCTTGCTGCTCAAATATTATTTTCAGCGCATGTTTTCCTACATTACAGGTATATCTTTATCAGAATATATACGCAGAAGGCGCATGACAGAAGCAGCTTTTGATTTGCAGAGTGGTAATAAAAAAGTAATGGATATAGGTCTAAAATACAGCTACAAATCGCCAACAGCCTTTAACCGTGCATTTCAAAGTGTTCATGGTGTTTCTCCAACTGCTGCACGTATACACGGGACGCCATTAACTTCTTATCCACCCATAAGTTTTTCAATATCAATTACAGGAAGTGAAAATATGAATTATAAAATTGAAACAAAAAAAGCAATGAGAGTTGTTGGAGTTAGAACTGCCCTTCAAGAGGACATGGACGAAAACCAGAAAATTGCTCCTGCCTTCTGGGATAAAATGCTTAAAAATACACTGTTTTGTGACATATGTAACCTTACAAACAAGGAACCAAATGGAATTCTAGGTATCACCTCTTATAAAGACCCGCAGAACATTTATTACTACATTGGAGCTCCAACAGATAAACCTGTACCAAAAGCATGATTGAACTTGAAATACCTGCTGCCACCTGGGTAGTATTCCAATGTAATGGACGTTTTAAGGAATCAGTTCAAAGCATATTTAAAAAATTTCTTACAGAATGGCTTCCATTCTCGGGCTATGAATACGCAGAACTTCCCGATATAGAGGTGTATCCTATTAACTCCAAAGAAACCAAAAGTGGACATATTGAAGTCTGGATAGCAATAAAAAAAGAAAGAAGTGAAAAGTAAATGGATTATAAAATTGAAATTAAAGATATTGAACCTATAAGAGTAGCATTTATGAAGTATAAAGGGATTGTCACTAATGCAAATAAGGTATTTCCAAATGTTTTTAAATCCATACATGGCAAAGTAAATGGAGCGCCTTTTTTCTGCTATTATACTATGAATCCAAAAACTAAAATGGGCGAATTAGAATTATGTGTTCCTACTGCTGAATCGCCAAATACAAACGGCATTATGGTGAAGGAAATGCCTCGAATAAAAGCGGTCTGCGCTACTCACATTGGTCCTTATGGGAATATGAATCTTGCATATGAAGCAATTAATGAGTATGCACGTGAAAATAATCTTACTCTCCAACCACCATTTCGTGAAGTTTATATAAAAGGTCCTGGAATGCTTTTAAAAGGCAACCCAAAAAAGTACATTACAGAAATTATATTTCCTATTAAAGAGGAGGACTAAAATGCTGGCAATTGAAATTAATAATCTCTTTAAGCAATATAAAAACGGCGTTAAGGCCTTGGATAATCTAAGCTTAACAGTAAACTGCGGTGAAATATTTTCTTTACTTGGTCCTAACGGTGCAGGTAAATCCTCACTTATTAATATTCTTACAACTTTTTGCAAGCCAACCTCCGGTAAGGTAACTATGCTGGGAAAGGACTTATGTAAATATCCTTCCTGGATTCGAAAACAAATTGCCTGTGCCGCACAGAATGTTTCTATTGATGATCATCTATCCCTTATGGAAAATATGATGTTTCAAAGCAGGCTTTATAAGGTTAATAATGCAGAAGCAAAAAAGAGAACAGATTCCCTAATTGAAAACTTCGGACTATCTCAATATTTAAAATATCCTGTGGCTTCTTATTCTGGCGGCATAAAACGGAGACTAGACATTGCAATGAATATGGTATCCATGCCTAAAATACTATTTTTAGATGAACCAACAGTAGGTATGGATATTATATCCCGAAAAGCCATGTGGAGAATTATACAAAAAATTAGAGATGATTTTAAAACAACTATTTTCCTAACCACCCATTATCTTGAGGAAGCTGATAAGCTAAGCGATACAATTTGTATTATGAAAGAAGGACATGAATTAATACATGGTACTCCTGAGAATTTAAAGCAGTACATCAAGCAAAATATGTTTCGAATTGGTTTCTCTAATAAGGAAATGGCAAAAAGCTATGCAAAAATGCTAAAATATTCATCCATAAATATCAGGGAAAATTCAATTTTTATAGATAATGAAGATAATGAAGAAACTTTTAAAGATATCAATAAGTGGCTTTTAGAAAAAAACATTCCCTTTGAAGCTCTTGAAATTGTACATCCAAGTCTTGAAGATGTATTCCTAAAGTTAACTAATGCAGAAAGAAGGTAACACTATGGACACAATGAATATTTTATGGCGCAATATAAAATGGCGCTTCCAAAATCCTATTTCCATTTTACTTACCATAATACAGCCCCTTATTTGGCTGATACTATACAGTTCGATTGCAAATGAGTCCATGCAGAATATATCAAAAGAAAACTATACTTCATTTATTTTACCTGGAATCATGGTGCTTGTTACACTAGGCTCATGCTGCAGCAGTGGTTATATCAATTTTATTATGAAATCTAAAGGCAGCTTTTATAGAATACTGATAGCACCTGTAAAACGAAGCTCTATTGTCTTAGGGCAAATGCTTGAAGCAGTTTTAGTTTCATTTATTGAAGCCGCCATAATGCTCGTATTATCCTTACTAATGTCAGTACACATTGCATCTGGATTTATTGGACTGCTTCTAATGATTCCCCTAATTTTTATTACCGCATTCTTTATGTCTGGATTATGCTATGCAATCAGTTTAAGCTTGCCAAATGAAATTATTTATGAAACACTTATGAATCTCATTGTACTATCTGTTTTCTTTGCCAGTACAGCACTATTCCCCATAAATAGCATCTCAGGAGGTCTAAAAGTTGCAGTACTGCTCAATCCCTTTACTCATATTATAAATTGCCTTAGAAGTTTAATTTTAGGTACATCTATAAATTGGAAAAGCATATTATCTGTGCTTGGCTTATTTACATGCCTTTGCTGCTTAAGTTTCACACTGGCGCTTTATAAATTAAAAAAAGAAATGAAAAATTAAGAATGATTGTAACTTTTCTCCGTTTCACTCCGAAAAACTTTTAAACTTATAACTGCACCCATTTACCGAAGGCAAATGTTCCTTTATAAGTTAGTAGATTTTCTAGAGCAGAGCGGAGGAAAATCCTCCTTCATTCTTAATTCTTCTTTCTTAATTCTTAATTTCTTTTAATGTATTTGTAAACTAATTATTGTTGTGTTAAGATACTTTAGTAATAGAAGAATTTAAAGCATATTAAAGAATTGGGGTTAATATATGAAACTTTGCAAGGAATTTTTACCTATTAATAAAGAAGACTTAAAAAAAAGAAATATTGATGAGCTAGATTTTATTATTGTTTCAGGTGATGCATATGTAGATCATCCTTCCTTTGGAACTGCTATTATAGGTAGAACACTTGAATCACAAGGCTTTACTGTTGGAATCATAGCTCAGCCCGACTGGCACAGCTGTGATGACTTTAAAAGACTTGGCAAACCTAAATATGGATTTTTAGTTAACTCAGGAAATATAGATTCTATGGTTAATCACTATACCGCTGCAAAGAAAACAAGGCATGAAGATTTATACTCTCCCGGCGGCGAAGCAGGTCATAGACCAGACAGAGCTGTTATTGTTTACTGCAATAGAATACGTGAAGCCTATAAGGATACAGCCATTGCAATTGGAGGAATAGAAGCAAGTCTTAGGCGTTTTGCCCACTATGATTATTGGGATAATAAAGTGCGCCGCAGCATTCTTGTGGATTCAAAAGCTGATTTACTAATGTACGGCATGGGTGAAAAAACCGTTGTACAAATTGCAGACTTATTAAAATATGGCGATAATATAAAAAATATTACTACTGTTCGTGGAACCTGTTACTTAACACATGATATATCTAACATTAAAGATGCTGTCACAGTTCCATCCTTTGAAGATGTATCAACTGATAAAAATGCCTATGGAGAAGCTTACAAATTAGAATATTATGAGCAGGATTCTATAAATGGAAGAACCATAATTCAAAAGCACGGTGATAGATATTTGGTTCAAAATCCACCTCAAGAAAATTTGACACAGGAAGAAATGGATATAACCTATAACCTTCCATATACTAGAACCTACCATCCAATATATGAAGCTAAAGGCGGAATACCTGCAATAAAAGAAGTTAGATTTTCAATAACGAGCCATAGGGGCTGCTTCGGTTCATGTTCCTTTTGCGCATTAACTTTCCATCAAGGAAGAGTTATTCAAAATAGAAGCCAGGAATCAATAATCGATGAAGCAAAGCTTTTAACTACTTTACCTGATTTTAAGGGATATATTCACGATGTTGGAGGTCCTACTGCAAACTTCAGGCATAGAGCCTGCAAAAAGCAAATAAAGTACGGAACCTGCAAAAATAGACAGTGTATGTTTCCTGAACCTTGTAAAAACTTAATAATAGATCACACTGAATATCTTTCACTATTAAAAAAGGTTAGAAAACTTCCCGGTGTAAAGAAAGTATTTATTCGTTCAGGTATTAGATATGACTACTTAATACATGATAAAAATGATGCATTCTTTAAAGAATTATGTGAACATCATATTAGCGGCCAGTTAAAGGTTGCTCCAGAGCACGTTGTTCCAAGAGTATTAAACCAAATGGGTAAGCCTACAAGAGAAATTTACGATAGATTTGTAAATAAATATTTTCAAATAAATAAAAAGTTAGATAAAAAACAATTTTTAGTTCCTTATTTAATGTCTTCTCACCCTGGCTCTGATTTAAATGCTGCCATAGAGCTTGCATTATACATAAAAGAAATGGGATATACACCAGAGCAGGTACAGGATTTCTACCCAACCCCTGGAAGTTTGTCAACTACTATGTATTACACTGGTTTTAATCCTATAACTGGCGAAAAAGTTTATGTTCCAAAAACGCAGGAAGAAAAAGCAATGCAAAGAGCCTTAATACAGTTTGCTGTACCTAAAAATTATCAAAAGGTTAAAAAGGCTTTAATAAAAGCTCATAGAGAAGACTTAATTGGTAATGACAAGGGCTGTTTAATAGGATTTGCTCCAAAAAAGCTAGGCTATCAAGGAAAGCATAATAAAAATACTGCTAAAAAAGTAAGTGAGCATGAGGGTAAAAATGATAATGCAACTTCAAATAGAAAGTCTAAATATCAATCAAATGGTAAGTTAAGTAATTCAAGAAATAATAAGCCTTCACGTAAGAATGGAAATAAAAAAAGAAGAGTTCATTAAGGAATATATAATAATATGGAATTAGCCAGGTAATATTAGATCAACCTATCGCCTGGCGTTTTTATGTGGAAATTAAAATTAACTTTTTTTCGCAAAACAAAGCCCCAATTTACGTTGAACTTTAATCAATATTGGGATATAATTCATAATAATAGAAGATAAGGGGGAAATGGTAAATGAAAAATAAAAAAGATGAACAAACAGCAATTGGCCTATTTAATACTCTTAAAAACTTGCTTTTAGAAAAGAATTCTGTGGATAATAGGTACTCCCAAGTCCTAGACATTTTAAATATTGCAATTGAACGAGTTGCAAAAGGAAAACAAACACCTGAGCTGGAGGCGCGATCAGTATTTCGAAACATTTGCACAATGTGCCTTGTAGACAAAATAAAATTAAATTCTGAAGAAGCTGAGATTCTCCAGAAGATAAGTCATTTCTCACACTCTAAGGGAATTTGGGGAGAAATGAATACTTTAAATATCTCAAATATGTGGCTTAGTAAATAATTTAAAAAAGAGCTAATGCTTCTTTACTAGAAACATTGACTCTTATCATTGTGTACTCTATTTTCAATAATTTACCTGTCTCCTCATTAACCTCAATTTCCGGCAGTATGCTCTTAGGTCCTATCCTATCTACTTTAGAGCTCAAAGTAGGTGTCTCCTCCGCACTTTCAAGTTCTTCCTCCATAGCACCTAATGCTCCTACACCCCTAAAGCCTGTTTCAGCATTGATCGAAACATCCTGTGCGCAATTATAACTATCCCACTGCATTCCCATATATTGCGCGTCAATAATTTCTTTCAGTTGTGTTTTCTCACTATGATCCCCTGTTATAAAATCTGCTATGTTATCAAAAATATCCTTTTTAGCAGGTTTGTTTTCCCAGTTATCATCGTCATCGCCTGTAAGTTCATCTACTTCTTTTAATACTTCATCTGCTTCTTTCGTATCTTTATCTAATCCACTATACCTTAAAATCTCCTCATTCAGTTACGCATTTTATTTCCTGCCTATGTTGTATATTTCTCCTTATTTCTGCGTAACCTTTAAGAGCTCATGTGATACATTTTTAATATCTAATTCTACAATTTTTAGCATACTAGAAAGTTCAGAAGTCTCTCTTGCAATCCTCATAACACTATTTATCATAGAACTATTATTATTATCCCTGCCATCTAAACACACTGAATTAATATTCCTAATTAGAATATTCTTAATTCTGTCAACATCATTACTATATGTATTCATAGAACTTGCTACTTTTTTTAATTGATCCGCTTTAAGCATGTCCATACCAATATCGTCCACTTACTTTTGCCTTCTTTCTAGCAATTTATATATTATATATTACTACTTTTTATATGTATCTTCCACTTTTTTCTGTGTTTTTTCATATTAAACTAAATTTTATTTTAAACTTATTGAATATGAAAATTTTAATTAATTCTTAATATCTAACAATTATAGGCTACAAAATAATAAAAATACTAAGAAATTTTAATAACTCGCTGAAAAAAAGCTCAAAAAAATTAAGATTAGTATCTTCCACATTCAGGGTTTTAATTTAAGTCGTAACATTAACCCTAAGTATTAATACCAGTATTAATACTTAGGGTTAATGTTTTATAAAAATTTTAAGATTGACCTTCAGAAGCCTCGCCTTCTATCCTCCTTATAATGGCAATTTGTTCCGGCAAATCTTCAATTTTAACTGTAACCTTAATGTTATCATCCACTAAATCTTCATTGTAATTTTTAAGATATTCACTTAAATTATTTGAATTAACATGGCTTCTATCATTTACAGCCACTATAACTTCACTTATTTTTGAAATATTCTCTTTTTTGCAGCTTTCTTTAAGGCTCTCAGATATTTTACTGAACAATATTGTATCGTGCATAAGTAATCCTCCTCACTTTTTCATAATTCCTACTTGAGGCAAGATTTTTAATATAGCCTCAGAATTTTTATGGCAACCGTTGAATTCCGCCGTTAAGTCTTTTCCCGAATATATTCCAAAGTGTGTACCTCCGCCCCATGCAGGATTTAGGCTTACATCATATACAATTCCATTTACAGCCACATAAGCAGGTTTCCCGCCTTCGCCGTTGTAATTTGCAAGTTCTTCAAGGGTAAATTCCTTTTGGGTTTGTCTGAAACTGTTATTCATGATCTTATGAGATTTTCTAATGTCTTCCCGTATTAAAGCTCTATAGTAATTTTTAGCATATGGACAAGCTGTTCTTACCATGCATTTTTTATGATAATTAATTCTTCTTTGAAGTTCATAAAGTTCTTTATTTATAAAATACATTTTTCACCTCCAAAACTTAAGAGACTCTAGCCAATATTTCTCTTAAAACTTTCTGTGAAATGGTATGAATTCTTTTATTAAGATAGTCACTTAAGCCACATTTAATGCTAACATGCTCTATTTCAATTCCTACAACATATCCCTTAACATTTTTAAAATACACCCTCAATAAATCCACTATATTTATGTCATGCTGCATATAATACTTTCTAGTTCTATACTCTGACAATTCTGTTACCGTTATAGCTCCCGGCTCTTTACCGTAATAAACAGCATCTATAAAAAATACAAAATCTCCTTCTTCAATTTTAGATATGCAGTACTCAAGATCCGTTTCTCCAATTACCGTTTCTATATTGCGCTTTGAGAGTTCCCCTCTAATTTCCTTTAAAACCTCAATACCTACGCCATCATCCTCCATTAATGTGCTGCCAATTGCAATAACCTTAAACTTCACACTATAACCTTCACACAAGTAGGCTCGTACTTATCACTTATAAGATGAGTAGCACATGATACGCATGGATCAAAGGAACGCATAATTCTTCCAATTTCTATTGGTTCTTTTACATCTTTTAGCTTAGTTCCTATTAATGCTTTTTCTCCAACACCAGGATTTCCATTATCACTCTTAGTTCCCAGATTCCAAACTGTTGGAGTTATTATGTTGTAATATTTTATAATCCTGTTTTCTATCTTAATCCAGTGTCCTAAAGCACCTCTTGTTGTATCTGTAAGTCCGGCGCCAAAGGCATTATCTGGAATAGTGTACACCTTCTGATTATTAGCTTCAGGTTTAATTCTCTCCGCAAGCTTTTCCATTATGCCTATTATCTTTTTAGTCTCAAGTACCCTTGCAGCGTTTCTATCCATGCAGGAACTGCCACCCTTGTACTCTCCTGCAAGTATTAATCTAGCTAATGGTCCAACCTCCATTTGATAACCATTGTAATTAGGAGATTTTATAAAGCTGTAAGCATCTTTTTTATTCAAATCAATATCGTCCCTGCTTTCCTCCGCTGGCTTTTCATTTTCCTTATCACTTACATACCAGCTATGAAGTATATTTTCCGTTATTTTATTGGCATCAAAATTCTCCCTTTTGCCATCAATAGAAACAGACGGTTTCACGTAGCTTATTTCAGGATCAAGATAATTATCAAAAATACCAAAAGACATAAAATTATTATATGAACCACCTATTTTAAAATAATCGCTATAATATTTAGCTATGTCATTCATATCCTCCTGCATGGTACTATCTATAAAACTCTTTAACTTTGCTATTATGGATTTAACTTTTATTAGTTTGTAGGCATCTATGTTAACCGTAACTCCTCCAACAAAAATACCATGAGAGTGTGGTGCTTTACCGCCCAGAACAGCTAGTCCTTCATGTGCCAATCTGCTGTATTCTGTGCTTTTTAAAACATGATCGCTTAATTTTTCATTTAAATTTTGTGGAAGTCTATAATCACTGTATTGATCCGTATAAAGTGGGCTTATTTTAGGTAATTTAACATAACTTGGTAGTGTTAAATTGTAGAACTGTCTTAGGTGATTCTGCATAAATTCAAAGCCGTGCATTAAATCTCTTATATATAAGTCGTTTTGAGAAACTTTAATTTTCAAAGCATCTTCTAGTGCCAGAGTAGATGCCGTTGCATGAGCTGTAGAACATATCCCACAAATTCTTTCAGTAAAATATACGGAATCTAAGGGTTGTCTGGTTTTAAGCATTTTTTCAAAACCTCTAAAGAGAAGACCGCTGGTTTCTGCATTTGTAATTGTATTTTCTGTAACTTGAACCTTAGTTTCTAGAAATCCACTTATCCTCGTTATAGGATCTACTGTAATAGTTTTTTTCATAGGAACCTCCTAAAAATTAATTAATATTACGAATTAACATTGATTTGTAACATTAAAAAAAATTCTATAAATCTTATCATAACTGGGGTTTGGGTCATATTGTATTACCGATAATAGTTAATATATTACTGTAAATATAAAGATATATTATATCTTGTAAAGAAGAGTAATGGGATTTCACCCAAATCCCAAAAATGATAATTATCTTTCTTAACTATAAATAGGCACTTTTTACATTATCACCAACAACTCCATATAAGCATTTCTTAAATTGTCCAAACCTCGTGTAATCTAGAGAGTGCCTGTATTGGGTTAAGAAGGATAATGGGCAGAGCCCAAACCTCGTATATGATAATATTCATTAGAGTTTTTTTAAATCGTCACTTCATCAATGTTAATTCGCTTTTGGAGTAAAACAAGTAAAAAATTCCTCCGTACCTACGGAATTTTAGATATAAATAGTCAAGTTACTCTGATATCTATATTATTTGATCTTTAAATAGGTTAATATATTATTTTTCGCAGGGAACCGGAGAAAAATTTACCTTGCTTTTGTTCTAAGCGAAGTAATAATATTTTGGGAACGATTTAAATACTATTGCTTCGCAAATTAGTATCTAACAAAGGGTTCCATGCCATCTGGAAATCTTGAATTTGCACACCCAATACAGTTTGTATTGTCTCCAATAGGCCAATTTACATAACCATTCCACTTTCTTCTTGGACAATCTGTTCTTGTCACAGGTCCTCGGCAGCCAAGCTTGAACATGCAACCTTCTTCCCCAAACTTCTTTGCAAAAATTCTTCTGTCAAAGAAACCACGTCTTGTACAATTATCATGAATGGTAGTTCCGTAAAACAAAACAGGTCTATTTTCACTGTCAAGCTGCATCTTCCCAAAAGCTGTTAACTGGGCAAGAGTTCCAACTACCCAATCCGGATGGCATGGACACCCCGGTAGATTTATAACCTCCCGCTTTAATACCTCTGATACACTTTTACTTAATGACGGATTAGGCTTTGCAGCAGATATTCCTCCAAAAGATGCACAAGTTCCAACTGCCAGAACATATTTCGCTTTTTCTCCTGCCATTTTTACTGCCTCAAGAGCTGTTACAAGCTTCCCATTATAATTTGCCACTATATTATACATGCCATTTTCTTTTGTGGACACAGCTCCATCTACAAGAAGTATAAATTCCGTGTTTAAAGTATCTAAAAAAATTTTAAAGGCAGCTTCTCCTTCCGATGCCATCAAAGTATTGTTATAAGTTAAATTGATAAGCTCTGTTAAAATATAATTCAAACCAGGATTTTCACTGTTTAAAAATGAAATTATGTTTCCAGAGCAGCCTGTAACTTCAAGCCATATAGCATTTAACTTCTTTATCTGCCTATTTTTAAGCATATCTGAAGCTTCTTTTATAAGTGTCTTTGCCGTTAGTTCCTTCTCTTTAGTCATAGGGCATTTACTTTTTCTTTTCATAACATATCTCCATAACCTTCTGTATATTAAAACTTATTCTAAACCATCAAAAAATATACTGATAACACTTTCTGTGATTTTGACTAACCTTTTTATGCTTGCAAGATTTTAGTATTAAGAAATCATTTTTTGTCGAAATAAGTAATTTTATTCCTTGAAATGTTATAAAATATACATTATAATTAATTTAATAAATAAACTAATGGTTAGAAATAATTCCTATTATTACAAATAGCCTTTAGTTATCTACATAATACACAAGTCTTGGGAGGAATAATAATATATGGCCTTAAAAAATGAATCAGTGAGTAATGAGAATGGTATAAAAGCTAATAGCAGTCAAGCACAAGTTGCATCTGAAAAGCTAAATAAAATCAAATCTTGTAATCAGCAAACAATTTTAGATGTTAACAATCTTCTGCAATTTATGACAAACCTTGATTATGTTAAAGATATGCTTCATGATGCGAGCGAACAAGCTTCCATGATTGAATCTGTAGCATCCAGTAGTGAAGAACTTGCTACTTCAACTGAAGATATATCTAACTTTGTGCAGACATCTAGTACCACAACAAATGAAGCAATAAAAGAAACAGATGATAGCTTAAAAAATATTAATAATACATTTGATGAATTAGAAGATAACATTAACGAAATAAATGTTATAAAAACTACTATGTTAGATGTAACTGAAGAAACGAAAAAAATTAACAGCTTAATTGGTGTTATAAAATCTGTGGCAAATAAAACAAATATGCTATCTTTAAATGCTTCTATAGAGGCTGCAAGAGCTGGTGAACACGGAAAAGGATTTGCAGTTGTAGCTAATGAAATAAAAAAACTTGCTGAAAATACTAAAGAGCAAGTTAGTTCTATAGAAAGTATTGTAAGTGGTCTAAATGAAAAAATATTTAATACTTCATCAGAAATTGACCTTGTTATCGATAAATTCAGTACTTCTAAAGATTCTATTAATAATGCATCTAGTGGAATAAAATCTATTACATCTGCTATGAATACCGTTGGTGATAGCTTTACTTCAATTTCAGCCAACATTGAAGAGCAGACTGCTACTACACAAGAAATGTCTTCAAATCTGCAATTTATTAATGAAAAATCAACAAGGATTAGAGAAGAAACTAATCGTACAGGAAAATCTTTCTTTGATATATCACTTAAAATAGATGAAATTAGATTAAGAACTCTTGCAAACTCAGAAGAAGTTGATAACGATACAATGATTGAATTAAGTATTACAGATCACTTAATGTGGAAATGGCGTGTATATAATCTTATTTTAGGTTATATAAAATTTGAAACTTCTAATGTTGGAGACTCTCACAGCTGCAGATTGGGAAAATGGCTAGATACTTTGGATTATAATAATCCAGACACAAAATGCATTATTGATAACATTAAAGAACCTCACTCAAATATTCATAACCTTGCAAAACAAGCAGTTACTGAATATAATGCAGGAAATATAAAAGCTTGCGAAAACATTTTAGAGGAAATCGATAAAGATTCTAAAATCGTTATAAACTGTTTAAATGAATTAAAAGTAAAAATGAAATAACAATGCTGAAGGAACATAAAAAAACTCTATAAATCTAAGATAAAAAAGTCCTAAAATTCTAAGAATTTTAGCATTTTTTTATCAAGATTTATTAGAGTTTTTTTTTTAATCATTCCTTCAGCATTGTTATTTCATGTATACAAGGTGATTTTAATGATCAATATAAAAATCATGTACAAATAGCAAAATATTTAAGTGAAATAAACGGAAAGCTATATTTTTGTTCTACCTCAAACGTTTTTGATGGAGACCCAACTAAAGTACATTATGAAAATGATGTTTGTTGTCCAGAAAGTGATTATGGTAAATTTAAATATAATTGTGAAAATGCTTTAAGAAAAATATTAAATGATAATTTATGTATTATTAGATTGCCTGCAATTTGGGGTAAAAATTCTAAAAGATTAAATAACCTTAAGGATATGCTTGAAAGCGGAAAAGATATTGAGGTATATTGTAATTTGTTTAGAACCACTAATACAGATATTATGCTAGCAAAACAAATAAATTATATAGTTACTAATAATTTAAATGGTATATTTCATTTAGGTTCCATTGATGTAATAAACTATTATGATTTTATATCAAAGCTTATAATAAAGCTTGGATACAAAAATAAAAAGATTAATAAAATTAGATTGCCTGAAGAAAAATATTTTTTAGCACTCGGGTCTATTAGGAATGAACTACCCAATTATCTTAAAATCTCCAATAGTAATGTAATTAATTATTTAGCATCTTAGTATAGATGTAATTATGGTATTTTTATTGTACATTGACGTTAAATTGATCTTTAGATATAATTTGTCTTAAAGGAGGTGCTGCAGTGGCAAATTGGGCAACATATACAGAAATTAATAACTCTAAAGACTTAGTACATTCTTTATATAATAGTATTTCACAATCAAAACAAAATAATTTTGATGATATTAAAGAAGTACTATTAAAAGTTTATGTAAAGCTAGATTTATCTGATGAAGAAAATGTTCCTTTGATAAATAGATTGGTTAACTATATATATTTTACAGCTTATACAGGAAAATTACATTTTTCACCTAATGAAGAGAATATTATAAAAAAGTTAGCTGGGATAGGTAAATGTGCTGGTTTAAATGGCGTATATCGTTCAGATTATGGAGATAAATCTCAATTTTAAATAAACCAAACAACTTAAAAAAATTAAGAAATTAAGAATAGCGGAAAATCATCATTCATTCTTAATTTCTTTTTATACAAGTCCCGCTGCCAAATATGCTGCCGCAGTTATAATAACGCCACCCAGTAAATACGGAAAAGTAGTAGTTAAATGCCTACCATATGATATATCAGCCATCTGCGCCGCAAGAGGTGAGATCACATCAGCAACTGCACCACCAGACCAAACCGTTCCCACCATAATAGGTATATTTATCCCCAACTTCAAAGAAAAATTTATTGCTATAGGCATCATTAGTGCCCAGGTTGCCCAGGATGATCCTATGGAATAAGCTACAATCCCAGTTATTAAAAACATAACTCCTGGCATTAAAAATTTAGGAATATTTCTCACAAGAACTGCATTTATTAATTTATTAAGGCCTAAATCTTGAGTGACAGAAGTTAATGCCCAGCTCAGCACTAGCACCATAACAAGTGAAAGTACCTTTTCTCCTCCACTTATAATGTGAGCCTGAATTTCCGCCAGGCTAATTCTTTGATGCATATAGTATAATGAGGTTAAAAATATGGTAAGTATAAGACCTGAAAATATTGAAACATTGAATTTAGCATAGGTCAGAGCCTCAAGAAAACCTGAAGTTCTATCTTTACCTGTCCACCAGAAGAAAAACACAGTGCTCGTAAGCAGTATTATAACTGGCACAATTAAATTCCTGCTATTTTTAGGGTATTCATCAATGATTCTATTATTTAATTCTTCTTTTTCAATATGTGCCTTAGTGAATTCAACTTTATTTTCCTTAACCTTTCCTATTTGAAACTTTCCAAATCCCAATCCAAATAAAGTTATTCCAATACCAATAAATAGCATAACCCACGGAAAGAAATTAAAAAATATACTCTTAAGAAAAATTCTATATGCCTTACCTGCCATGCCCTTGTTTTTTATATTATTTTCCACAAGCGTTACCATATATCCTAGATATGAAGTTGCAATAGGTATGAGCAAGATAAGCTGGGTGCTTGTAACTGACAGTATAAATGCCAGCTTTTCCTGAGAACCCTTTACTCTTTTTAGTGCAGGTGTCAAAACCGTACCCACTGCAATAGTATGGAAGGAACTGTGAAAGAAGGTTATTGCACTTAAAAGCCATGCCCATCCTAAAACTCCCTTTTCGCTTTTTATCCATTTCCCTATTTTTTCACTGAAACCTGAAATTCCTCCTGCCATCTGTATAAGCTCAGCAAGAGACCCAAAAGCAATGAAGAATGACAGAGTATATGCACTTTCTTTATCTGACACTGCCTTCATCGCGTATTCACCCACAGCAGTAATACCACCAATAAGTCCTTTACTTATAAGGGTTCCTGCTAAAACTCCTGCAAATAGAGACACTATTAATTTTTTAGTCTTAAAGGTTAAAACTATTGTAATTATAGCAGGTATTAATGATAACCATATCAATGGAGGTACCCCCTTTAATTAGATACCGTTAGTATGTACAGATGGAAATTATATATTCAGAAATCTTTCAGGAATCTAGAATTGATAATAATGCGTAGAAATAACCTGAACGATCACTCTAATTAATGGTGGTTCAGGTTACTTTTCATTACTCTTATTTTAAATATTTAATGTTTAAGTCAAAAACCAAACTTGGTAATGTCGGCTTAAAAACATCTTTTATTTTTTTTGAATTCATGTTATAACTAAATACATCTGTTGGATAACACGATATTCCACCTATATTGGTTGATTTACTGTTTCTATGTACGCCAGTAAAATATATAAGTTTTTTATTTTTAGATATTACAGCTAAAGATGGATGTGCAATTTTCGTGGCGACTGAACTTTTCATATGCTCTAACATATCATCTGTCAATATTACATTTAATTTTCCTGTATCTAATGATATTTCATAAATTCCAAATCCAGAATTACCATTTATATCACAGCCACTTACTATTATTTCATTTTGATTATAACCATATGAAATAGATTGCACTAATGACGCTTGTATTTCATAAATTTTTCTTAAATTTTTTCCATTAAGATCTGTTTCAAATATGTTATGGGTTATAGACTGATCCTTTCCATTATTTTCATTCCACTTTTTTAATCTTAATGAACTAGAATCAGTTGACATTATTAATTTATTATTCCCAATATTAAAAGCATCCAATTCCATATCTTTATCATTAGTATCTAATATATCATGTGATTTTTTTTTAATATTTACTTTTTCTATTTTAGCTTGTTTTTCCTTGGAATAAGTTAAAAAATATGCACAATCATTATTTGCAAATTTAGGCTGTGATTTTCCAAATTTATTATCAGTAAGCTTACAAGTTTTATTGCTAACAAGATCATGTAAATAAATTTGCCAAGGATCATTATCATTCAATGCATCTGCATAAACTATTTTAGAGCCATCATTACTTAAATCTCCAGTAACTGCTATATTTTTATCCTTTATTAAATGCTCCTTATTTTCATTATTAACATTTAAATATAAAATATTTGCTTTGTTTTTATTAGAAAATGTAGATATAACAAGACCATTTTGAGATACTTTAATTGTATTATTTTCAAAAGTTTTATTTAAATTACTGCAACCACTTAATAAAAATGATAAAAGACTTACTACTACAATAAGCCTTTTATGAGTAATTGTAATAGTAAGTTTTTTTAATTTCATATCTATTTTACCAGGTAATTTCACCATAGAATATGCCATCATCTAAGTTTGCAACTTTTGAAAATGATTCCTGTGACATATCTAAAATTCTTCCTCTTACATATGGTCCTCTATCTAATATTCTAACTCTAGTTGAACTCCAACTCCTATTTTCATTATAAACAGTTACTGATGTATAAAATGGAAGAGTTTTATGTGCAGCACCATCAGAAGCTGCTGATCCAGAAGCTGTACCACCTGACCATATATCATACCATGATACATATCCTTGTTGACTACCGGATGACCTATCTTTAAAATTACTTTTAATTCCTTTGCTTTCACTTGATCCGCCAACAACAATTGGTGTACCCAAAGCATCATAAGTCACAGTAGTATTAGCTTCAATATTAGGAAGTTCACTTGATACAGCATTATTATCTTTTATTGCTGCTTTAACATCATTTTTAGTAACACCTTTTTTTAGAACTTTCATGTTCTTATTAGAATCATATTGTATTACTGTTCCTGGATTCATATGTGCCGGTATTTTTTTTGCAGTAACAATATTGCTACTTGCAAAAACTGCAGTGGATTGAGTTACACATAATAAAGTAGCTAAACAAGCAATAGTAGATTTGATTTTTTTCATAAAATCCCTTCTCACCAAAAAAAATTATTAACTTATAAAATTTATAAATTAATTTGATAACATTATAACATTTAATTTCATATATGTAAATACATACCATTTTGTGCATATTTTAATAACTATATTTTTAAAATATAATTCAAAGATTTAACACTTAGTTTTATTTATAGTAGTATGATATAATACTAATACTTGACCCCAATATTATATATAGGGTCAATATTTATATACAGTTTAATCTGTGATATTAATATATAATACTGATACTAAATATTAATACTATATGCTGATTAAAAAGAAAGGGTTACATACAAAACAGTCCTAAATACAATAATTAAAAGTGTTTTTAATAAAATGCATTAATTTTAAAATTAGTTGGTACACTAATTTTAAAATACAGAAAGGAAACAACTTTAATATGAAAAAACTACTAACTAGAGTTTCAATTTTATTAGCAATTTCAATCTTATTAACTGGATATTATAATAACAAAATTACTAAAGCCATATCAGTAAGGGCAAAACAAAATAACTCAGTAAAATATAACATACTGCAAAAAAAATATCAGGTTAACAATAATGGTAAAAATATAACTATAAAATATCCTCAAATTAGCGGTCTAAGCAGTGCAGCTTTGCAGAAATGTGTAAATAATTTAATCAAAAATAGAGCCTTAGAAGTATTGTCCAGATTTTCAGGCAATACAAAATATACTATAACCGTAGAAAACAACATATCTCTAAGTACAGAAAAGATTTTAAGCATTAAGTATACAGGTTTATTTTCTTCGCCAGATACAGCCTACCCAACTAACTTATTCTATACATCAAATATAAACTTAACAAATTGTAAAGAATTATCATTAAAAAGCATTGTACGTTTAGATAAGAATTTTATAGATACTTTAAAGAATTCAGGTACAATCGTAAATAGTTCTTCTGAATCTAAAGAGCTTTTAGCTTCACAAAAATACATATTAAATAACATTAGTATTGATACTTTAAATCTTAAATCCTCATATTTCTACTTAACAAATGATTCTATTGGAATAAGCATAGAAGTACCTCATGCTTTAGGTGATCATATGGAAATTGAAATGACATATAAAAATGCAGAACTAATTAAATTTTAAAATTTAACCCCAATACTAAATATATATTCTAGTATTTATATTTAGTTTAAACTACATGGTTAATATATGGGGTTATGTCTAATTGTAACCCTTAATATTATATTTTAACCCTAATACTAAATATATAATCTAGTACTTATACTTAATATAAATTATAAGTCTAATATATAATACTATTACTATATATTAACCCTATAGTATTACTTTCCATCTAAATTCATGTGGTTATCATACTAAAAATTATTAATTTTTCTTTCTTAATTTTTAATTTCTTTTCTATGTTTTAGTATTGATACTTAGTTAAAACTACAGGGTTTATATATAATATCAATACTAAGTACTAATTTTTAGTGTAACTCTACATATTAAAATAAAAGGAAAGGGTTGTCATCAGCCCTTTCCTTTTATTTTCACAGCTTATTAAAGATCTTTCCCGTTATTTTCAATGGTCTTTTTATACCAATAGAAGCTGTCCTTTTTATATCTCTTTAAATCTTTTAAATCAAATTCATCACGGTTTACATACACAAAACCATATCTCTTTGTTATTCCCTCATGAGTTGAAACAAGATCAATAGCACTCCATGGTGAATATCCGAAAACTTCAACACCATCAGTTAGAGCTTCCTTTATTTGATGTAAGTGTTCCTTATAATATTCAATTCTGTAATCATCATGAACAGTATCATCTTCTAACTTATCGTAAGCTCCAAGACCATTTTCAGTTATTATAACTGGAAGGTGATATCTGTCATAGACTTCTCTTAAAGTTACTCTGAAACCAACAGGATCTATTTCCCAACCAAATTGTGTTTTCTTAAGATTTGGATTTGAAACTCCCTGGAATACTCCTGGATCTTTAACTGCACTCTGCTGATCTCCAGTAGAAGCTTTTACATTTTTATCATCATTATTGGCTTCAACTGTAGCTGTATTGTAATAATTAAAAGCTATAAAATCAGGATTTGCACCTTTAAGAGCCTCCATATCACCCTCCAATATTTCAGGAGTAGCGTTTCTTTCTTCAAGATACGCCCAAGCTGTTGGGTTATACCTTCCAAACACAGCCATATCAAGATAAATCCAGTTTCTTATAGCCGAAAAATTCTGCGCTGCAATATAGTCCTCTGGTTTTGATGAAGCAGGATAAATTGAACATATATTAGGTGCAGGTCCTATTTTACTATTAGGGCACATCTCATGACACAATTTCATTGCCTTCGCCTGTGCAATTAACATATGGTGATTCTCCTGATATATTTCCTTTAAAGCGTTACCAGCATTTCCACTCTTAGTTCCAATAACAGCTCCATGAAGAATCATCATGTTCTGTTCATTGATTGTGAGCCAGTACTTTACCTTTGATCCGTATTCCTTAAAAATTACTTTGCTAAATTTAAGAAAAGCATCTATAGTAGCCCTATTTTTCCAGCCACCTTTTTTCTCTAGTGCCCATGGAAGATCAAAGTGATACATGGTTACAATTGGCTCTATGTTATTTTTAAGGCAGGCATCAATTAATTTATGATAAAATTCCACGCCTTCCTTATTTACTTCTCCATCACCATCAGGAATAATACGTGTCCAAGCAATTGAAAATCTATATGCTTTAAGTCCCATTTCACCTAAAAGACCTATATCTTCTTCAACATGATGATAATGATCACTAGCTACTTTAAAATCAGTGGTACCTTCTGGAAGATCCTCTTTTGTATCCTGAACAGAAGGTCCCTTTCCAGCTTCATTCCATGCTCCCTCAATCTGATAAGCGCTTGTTGATGCACTCCATAAAAAATTCTTTGGAAAATCCTTTAACTTACTGTGTCGCATTTAACATCCCTCCGCAAAATTATTTACTACATTATTTATATCATATAATAATAGGATATCACTCTTATGGAAACCATTTCAACCATGAATTTATTAACTATGGATTTATTTGTATTGTCAAATAAATTCCACACATCACAATTAATTTTATCTATCTATATTATTGTTCCTTATAATTTCATATAAATACCTTTGTGCCTTTAATCCTTCTTCCCCATCAACTTCAGGTTTGGTATCACCTAATACGGAATTTATAAAACTCATAATGGCTCCCTCAAAGCCTTTCCTTTTTATTACGGTATCCCAGGCAGGCATAATGCCCTTTTGAATAACACCATTTTTCTCTATCTCCATAGTATCAATATTTTCCACTCTAACTATAGAATCTTCATTTATGATTTCCAATCTTTCAAGATTAGAGCCTGACTTTCTATGCATACACATAAAAACAGAAGCATCATCTTTTGATTTATAACTATGTTCTGTAAAAATAAGCTCATTTTCATTATTAACTTTAATAGTTCCTTTAAATTTCCCTTCAGGGGCACTAAGCCATATAGCTGTATCAATAACATGTATATAATCATCAAGCAAAGTATCACTAAATTTTACATTTCCTATTCCATTAGCTCTGTGTTTTTCTATCCTTATTAAAGCCGTATTTTTCATACTATTTCTGGCTTTTATGTACATAGGTGCAAAACGCCTATTAAATCCAACCATAAGTTTTCTGTTCGCTTTTATGCTCAGTTCAACTAATTCTTCCGCTTTTTCAAGAGTTTCTGCAAGGGGCTTATCTACATAGACATCCCTTCCTCTTTTTAATGCTTCACTTACAACCTCAAAATGCGAAGCTGTGGAACTGTTTACAAAAACCACATCTGATGCTTCAATAAGATCACTTAACGAGCCAAATGCCTTAACTCTATAGTATTCCGATATTCTATTTCTTTTTGCTTCAGTCGGACTAAAAACCCCAGCAAGATTCCAATCTTCTCCTCGCGATAAAAAAGGCAGATACACCTTATTTGCTATACCTCCAAGACCAACAATACCTATTTTAAGTTTGGACATAAAAATACCTCCTAAAATGCTTTTATTATAATAAAAAAATAGAGTACACTAAAAATGCGACAAAGTATTATATCAAAGGGTTACAATTAATATTATATCTACGCCCTTATATGTGCAACTAATATATAGTATTAGCCTTTAGATTTAATATATAACCCTAATATTAAATTACATACTATATTATTATTAACCGTTGATTTAACTACGTTCTATTTATTTTTGGGATTTTTACTTTCCAAGAATTTTTTACTCATATTTTCAAAAGTTATATCTATTGCTAAATACACACCTATAAAAAACCATATATATTTACTTTTATAATAGTAAACTACCATTGGCGCTATAATTGAAAAAGCAAATATCAGAACTTTATTTCTCATCTCAACAGCAGCTACATATTTATCTTCATCTAATATTTTATAATTTTCCTTTATAGCATTTAGTTTATACATAATTAATCTTTTACCCAAACTAGATTTACTTAAAAAACCCATGAACAAAAATTTAATATCAAAGATTACAATAACTACACTAGCCAAAATATAAATAATTAAACTCAAAATAACATCTCTCCCATTTTTAAATAAAATATACTTATTTAAATAATATCATTGTATACAATTTTTATAAATAAGTATTTTTCGTAGAGAAACGGAGAAAAATATTCCTTGCTATTATTCTAAGAGAAGTAATAGTATTTTGAGAACAATTTAAATAAAACTCAATAAGTTTTGTTCCAAATTATAAAGAGACTTAGAAAGTTTAATTTGTTTGAGCTTTTTTCAGCGAGTTATTAAAATTTCTTAGTATCTTTATAATTCGGAACTTAGACTTATGAGTTTTATTTAATGTTTCAAAATACTATTACTTCTCAACTTCTTTAAAAGCTCATACTACTTAATCCACTTCCATCAAGATTAGATTTGTACCATATATTATTAGCTTCATAATAAATATGATTTATAGCTGCATCAATAAAATCTGAAACACCGTTTAAAATCAATGTAGCACCGCCGCCATTCAAATCAGATCTATAAATGGAAGATGAATTCTTGTAAAATATATAGTTTCCATAAACCTGTAAATTATAATCTGTAACACTCATTAATCTGTTATTCTGAAGGGTTGTAAGATCAACCTTATGAATATACTCATCATCATTTGAACTGTAATAAAGCGAACTTCCACTTACATAAAAATTTGAGCTCCATGAATAACCTATTATAGTATTGTTATTATAACTTCCATCTAAAACAAGCTTATGAATAGAAAAGTCACCAGCATCTAAGTAATATACTGCACCATTATAAAGGTACATTTTAGTTATGTTTTTACCTACAGCTAATTTAACTTTACCTCCACCATTAGGACTTATCATATACATTATACTTTTAGTAACATTATTACTGCTATCAACAGAATCTACAGTATAATATATATACCCATTGTAATAATTTATATTTTGAGCATTATCATATGATATAGTTTTTATATTATCACTAGAATCAACACTGCAAAGGTGTGAATTATAATTTGTAAAAACTACATTTGAGTCATGTGAAACATCTGCAACTGCATAAAATTCACTGCTGTCAATGTTAGCCTGTGGATTATTATAAGTAGCCCATTCACTCTGGCTAATAGGATGATCTGAAAATATCTGCTTGTCGGATAAATTAAAGTATGTATGTTCCACTGAATCACCTGGCACATACAAATTATTTACTGAATCATATTTTACAGGATCGTCCCAGGTAGTATCTACCTGATAATAGTTTCCGTCATCAAGCTTAACCTCATTCCATGCATGATCAAGAGGATTATAATCTGCTATGAACCTACATGGAATACTTTCTAAATCGCACATTATTTTAAAAGCTCTTGCATATCCTTCACATACTGCTTTTCTATCTATTAAAACCCCGTAAGCAGTATAAACATCATCTGATACATTTGTATTATTATTATATACTTCAGTAGCATAATCCGTATTGGCAACTATATAATCATGAATAGCAAGTTCCTTATCTACAGTAGACATTCCAGGCTTTATTATAGATGAAAGAACACTTTTGGCCTTATCTAATGCGGAATTATACTTTGTATCAGTAGCGCTAAGTACACTTACACCACAGGAAGCTGTTTTATTTCCATCCTGAGTAGTAACCGTTATTACCGCTGTACCAGATCCTACTGCAGTTATCTTTCCATTAGCATCTACCTTTACCGATGAATCATCAGAGGTTGTCCATGTTACATTTTTATTTGTAGCATCTGTTGGATTAAAATTCACTGTTAAAGTGTCACTGCCTCCAAAATTTAAAGTATCAGAAGTTTTATTTAATGTTATTGACTGAGCCTGCACTTTTTGTACATTTACATTACATGAAGCTTTTACACTTCCATCTTCCGTTTCTGCTGTTATTACAGCATTTCCATCAGAGACACCTGTAACCTTACCATTTGAATCAACTGATGCAATTGAAGGATTAGAAGATTCCCAAATTAAGTTTGCATCTGAAGCATCTGATGGACTAATTGATGTCGTTAAAGTATCACTATCTCCTACCTTTAAATCATCAGAAGTCTTGTTTAGTACTATTGACTGAACTTTTTTAACTATCCTTATTCTTATAGCTTCAACTCTAAGTGATTTACCATCTGTTCCTGCTTCTGCGCCATCACTTACCCAGTTCTGCCAGCCTACATTCTGTACATGTGCTTGATACTGTACTGAATAATCCGGCATACCTACAAGCTTTATCTTTAATGCTTCAACTCTAAATGACTTTCCGTCTGTTCCTGCTTCTGCACCATCACTTACCCAGCTTTGCCAGCCTACATTCTGTACATGTGCTTCATATGAAATTCCGGCTCCCTCTGGCGCATTTAAAAGTTTTATTCTTAATGCTTCAATTCTAAGTGATTTACCGTCCGTTCCTGCTTCCACGCCATTACTTACCCAATCCTGCCATCCTATATTCTGTACATGAGTTTCATATGAAACTCCTAAATCTCCAGGTGTTACAGTAACGCTGCAAGAAGCCTTTACGTTGCCATCATCTGTGGCTGCCGCTATTACCGTACTTCCGGCAGTAATACCTGTAATCTTGCCACCTGAATCAACTGACGCAACTGAAGTGTTAGAGGATGTCCAATTTAGATTTTGATTTACTGCATCTGTTGGAGCAGTAACTGCTGATAGAGTATCTGTAGTTCCGGCCTTTATGGTATCAGAAGTTTTATTTAGTGTTATTGACTGGATCTTCTTAACAATTCTTATCCTTAATGCCTCAATTCTAAGTGACTTACCATCGGTTCCTGCTTCTGCACCATCACTTACCCAATTCTGCCAACCTATGTTCTGCACATAAGTTTGATACTGTACTGTATAGTCAGGCATATTTGTAAGTTTTATTTTTAATGCTTCAACTCTAAATGACTTACCATCTGTTCCTGCTTCCCCGCCATCACTTATCCAGTTTTGCCAGCCTACATTCTGCACATGGGCTTCATAAGAAATTTGGGCTCCCTCTGGGGCATTTATAAGCTTTATCTTTAATGCCTCAATTCTAAGTGATTGTCCTTCGGTTCCTGCTTCTGCACCATTATTTACCCAATTCTGCCATCCTATATTTTGCACATGGGCTTCATAGGAAACTCCAACTCCATTAGTAGTATCCGCCATTATATTATTTCCTGAAAACACAAGTAACAGAACAATTAAAAAATTTAAAAATCCAATTTTTTTCCTCAAAGCCTATGCCCTCCATGCGACATTATTTATTTTTGTGACAAATTAAAATTTTATATGTACCTCCTTTATAAAAATATTTAATTACTTATATATAGTATAATAATAATTTTGCGACTATGCAAAGAGAATTAACATTGATTTGGAACATAAAAAAAACTCTATAAATCTAAGATTTTTTTATCAAGATTTATTAGAGCTTTTTTAAATTGGTCCTTCATCAATGTTAATTCGCTTTTGAGGTAGAACAAGGAAAAAATTCCTCCGTACCTACGGAATTTTAAGCACAAATTACATAGATTTAACTTAATCCTTATACCACCTGTATTTTCAAATAAATTAATATATCAGTCATCATTAATAAGTTATTAATAAAATCATATACAAATCCAATTATCCTTCTACATTATATTATGTTATTTTTCGTAGGGAATATAAGAGAAATTTGCTTTGCCTTTATTATAATCAAAGCAATAGTCTTTTGTGAACAATTTAAATTAAATATTTAATACTAGTACTTAATATTAGTATCAAATACTAGTATTAAAACAAATATTAATATAAAATATTAAAATATAATACTTATATCATAAAAAATATGTTAAAATAGTAAGGTAGGATTTTCCTATATAATAAGGAAGCTATTTTTTTATAAGTGTAAAAGTTGTTACCTTTAAAAAAATAGACTGATTAAAAAAGGTTGGTGATATTATGGCTGATATAATAAGTATAATTAATGTTAAGGGTGGAGTTGGAAAAACAACCACAGCAATTAATTTAGCCGGTGAAATGGCAAAGAATAAAAAGAAAGTTCTTTTAATAGACAATGATAGCCAAAGTAATGTAACACAAATACTTAATATAAAAAGCGAATTTAATCTCTATGATCTTTATACCAATAATAAAGTTGGCTTTGAAGATTGCATAGAAGCTCATAATCCATATATATATGTACTTTCAAATACTATAGATAGCGCTATTTTAGAAAGTCAACTTACAAATAAAATGAATCGTGAAAGCATACTTAAAAACAAGTTTTTAAAATTTAATAATGACTTTGATTTTATAATAATTGATAATTCGCCCTTCTTAGGAATTACAGTACAAAACAGTTTAGTTATGAGCAACTATTTTATAGAAGTAATAGATAATTCCACAAGTGCTCTCCAGGGATTAAATATGGTAAACAAAGTAGTCGAAGAAATGTCCGAAAGTGATCTCAATGCTAACCTTACTCTTCTTGGTATTTTAAGAAACAAATTTGAAAGAAGAACTGTATTCAATAAACAATTTGATGAAGTTGTACAAGAAGAATTAAAAGGCAACCTATTTAATACTATTATATATAGTAGTGTTAAATATAAAGAAGCAGCTGCACTTCATAGGACTATACAAGAATATGATACAGACCGAAGTATGGTTTACAATGATTTATATAAGGAAATATTAGGTCGCATAAGATAACCTCAATTCTTAATTATGTATGTGATATGAATATATAATATTAGTATTTAGTATTAATACTTAATGTCAAGTTTTAATACTAAAACTATATATTATATAGTATTCTATAGCTAATGCTAATACATAACTCTAATATTAAATGTAAGGGTGGTATATAAAAATGAAAGGTAATTTTAGAGAAAGCATAAAAAACAATATTAAAAGCGAAATAAGTGAAGCTAAAAAAGAAGAGCTTAAAGAACAGCCAAAAATAACTGGCAGCGGTAAATTTAAAATATCTAAAAAAAAGGATGAGAAGGCTGTAAAAAAGACTTTTAATTTATACATGAACGAAAACTTAGTTAAGGAGCTTGATCAAATATGTAAAAAAACGGGTTACAGTAGAAATGAGCTTATTAACAAGATGTGTGATTTTTGCATAAACAATATAGATTTTGAGTAAGCTTAAAAAAATTAAAAATTAATTTATATTTTTTTCATTTCCATGCGTGGAAATGTTTTTTTTATAAAATATAGGTTTTCTAAATCAAAGCAGCAGAAAATCAACATTTTTTCTTTATTAATTTTTTTAGTGTAATAAACTATTACTAAATGAATGTTTAAAAATTGATTTGCATTTTAAAGCAAAAAAATAATTTTAAAAAAAAACAACAACCATCTCTGTTGTTGTAATATATAGTAATACAACAATTAGTAAAGATAGTAGGGTTCCGATAAAGCTAGTTATATCAACGGGCTCACAGGTTTAATTGTTACTAAATGAATGCGTAATTGTTACTAAATGAATGTTAATAACTTTTTTATTGTTACCAAATGAATGCGCAACTGTTACTAAATGAATTGTTACTATTACTTGTATGTAGTAATAGTAACAGTTATAATATATAGAGTGAAATTAGCTGGACTATAAGTTAGTTTCACTCTATATATTGCTAAAAGGTGGTAGTTCTATGAAAAAAAAATTAATAGCAATGCGCCCTGAAAAGCTTATTGAAGCAAGATATAACTTAACTTCAAAAGAGAATGATATCATAGACATGATATTAAATACTATACGTGATGATGGAAAACATGTATATAAAATTGACATTGATAAATATAAAAATTTATTTATTTCAGGCTCAACTAACGTGTATCGAGATATAAAAAAAGCAACTAAAGAGCTTTTTACAAAACACAATAAATTTATAATAAAAGACAAAAATGCAGGTAAGGAATTTTATTTTACCTGGTTTAGTATGCTTAATTATAATGACAAAGATGGATCTATTTATTTTGAAATAGGAGAAACTTTAAAGACAGCTCTTCTTGAAATGAAAAAAAGGATTTATTACGAACTTCAATACACTTTGAATTTTAGAAGTATATATTCTAAAAGAATTTATTATATGCTAAAATCTTTTTCTGATACTGGCTGGAGGATTGATAACATAGATGATTTACAGTATAAATTGAATTGCCCACCAAGTTATAAAAATTATGCTGTTTTCAAAAATAAAGTTTTACTTCAAGCGCAGAAAGAAATAAATGGCAGTGACATATCTTTTGATTTTACGCCAATAAAAACAGGAAAAAAGGTTACAGGAATTAAATTTTACATAAAGGACAGCAATACCAATAAGGGTGAAAAGGAAGTAGCTTGTACAAGTACAACCGAAAGTAAAACTGAAAAAAATAAAGAAAATGATAAGATCAAGGACGTACAAGAAATATTCAAGAACCACAAAATAACAAAAAAAGAAGCTCAAGGTATTTTGAAAGAGAGTAAGGGAGATCTTAAAGTAATAAAGCAGTGCTATGAATATGCTCTTAGCAAAAATGTGAAAAACATAGTTGGATACATAAGAACACTTGTTAAGGACTTTAAAGAACCTAAGGCAAATGTGGCAGTGGATACTTTTAATGATTACAAGCAGCGAAAATATGATTTTTCAAAAATTGAGAAGGGACTTTTAGGCTGGGAAGATGATGATTAATGAAATGTTACTAAATGAATGTTAAAAGGATATTTTGTTTTTTATAAAATAAAATTGTCATATAAGTGCCATTATACGGGGATTTGATGTATTTTTAAAAAATTTATTCTGCGAAAATTGTTACTAAAAGAATGCTATCATACATGAGTTTATAATAACATTCTTTTAGTAACAAAAAATTAAAGATGAATAAAAATTTTTCTAAGATCTACTACAAAAAAATTTAAAATTTATAACTACTAACCATCTCCATTTTTACTAGTGGAAATGGTCTTTTTTTATTATAAGATTTTCCGGAGCAAAGCCGAGAAAAATCCACCATCATTTTTAATTTTTTTCTGCTACTCAAGTGCCGTAAATTGTAGCGTTAATGCGGATTTAATGTGTTTTTAAAGTGAAAAATCTAATATGGGGAAGGAGATTTAAGGCTTATTTAAAGTTTATTGGCGTACTATTATGACCATACTAAATCAATTTTAAGCTCAATATAAGCCTTATATACATCACTTTACCTTTTTGTTGGTATAACACGACATTTAAATTCAAAATGCATTTAAAAGGCTAATAGAGTGGAAATTTTTAATGGAAGTTTTTACTAATAAATATAATTAAAAAGTGTAAGATACGGTAAAAGAAATTAAAAATGAATGAGATTTTTTCTCCGTTCTACTACGAAAATTTTTTAAAATTATAAATGTCTTCATTTCCACCATTATTCTTAATTCTTGATTTTTTACTTTTTTCTATTATCCAAGTACCGAAAATTGTAGTGTTAATGCCGATTTAATGTGGTTTTAAAGTGGATAATTTAATATGGGGAAGGAGCTGTAAGTTTTATTTTAAGTTTATTGCTGTACTATTATGATCGCACTGAATCAATTTTAAGCTCAATATAAGCTTCATATATACGATTTTGCCTTTTGACCAGTATAACATGACATTTAAACTTAAAATGTGTTTAAAAGGCTAATAGGATGGAAATTTTTGATGGTAAATTTTACCTAACGACTATAACAAAAGAAATTAAGAATTAAAAATTTTTCATAGCGAAACGTAGGAAAGGTGTCCGCCATTCTTAATTTCTTTTTTAGGGTTAGTATTAGTTATAATTAGAAAATCACAACTAAGTATTAGATTTGCATTACAGTATATAACCCTAAATCATAATATTAATATTTAATATAAATACATAACGTGGAGACTAAATATTATATTATTCATAAAGTAAGATTACAATATTGCTAGTATAAGGCGCTTATTATAGGCATCAAAAAATTCTTTTTTGTGGCAAATTAAAATCATAGCATATTTGAAATTTTCCTGTGGATGTATTTTCATTTAAGAATATATTAACGTAGCTTTGTCCCATATAATCTATTTTTGTCATAGGTGACAAGGAAGAAGGATTAAAGAAATCCTTATCTATATCAGAGTCACATATAGAAATATAAAGTGAAGGTATTATGGCGAAATTTAGTTCGCTACTAGGTCTTATATAAGCTGAAAAAATGGGATTTGAGTTTTTTAAAGCAATAACTGATACCATAGAGTTTATTGTATTGTAAATATTAACTGTGTTATTTGACGGTTTTATTAAGTTGGATTCATGTAAATCAATACCACTATTATTCATATAAATTTCGTAGCTGTGATTATAAGAAGCAGCTATTAATTTTGTTTTATATATTTCCTTAGTTCCCTTAACTTTTGCCTGAATCTCAAAATTTAAGGGTAAAGCTGTAAAAAATTCTGCACCAGAAGCAATGTAGCCCTTTTTCCATACTCCGGCCTTGAAATTTTTAGTGGTTAAATTTATATTTTGTTGATATAGTATAAAAAAGCTTGTGCTTTTAAGATTGCTAATTATATGAATATTAAGATCTGTGGACATTATTTATTCCTCCTACTATTTAAATTACGTATAGTATTATATATTAGGGTTACGGGTTAATGCGAAATATTAATATTAGAACTGTAATGTTGCATAAATAAATAACTGAGATAAGGTTACTTCTTTTCTTAAAAGAAGAGTATAATAACAAAGAATTACTATACTCTTCTAAATATAAATCAGTTTAAAAGGTTGTAAATTAATCTAAATCAAAAGCATCAAAGTTATAATCCACAGTAAACCTTCCAGTACCAACATTTTCCCCTAATATTATAGTTAAATAAGATTGACCTTCATAATTTATTTTAGTGAGTGGGGATAAAGTAGCTGCATCAAAGAATTCTTGCTGTATAAAATAATCAGAAATAGCAACATAAATAGAAGGCTTTATATTAAAATTTAATTTATTACCCGGTCTTACGGGAGCTGAAAATAGAGGTTTTGAATCTTTTAAAATAATACCATCTACTATTGAGTCAGTTGTATTATAAACATTCATAGTGTTATCTGTGGGTGCTGTTAATGTTGAGGCTTGTATATCAAGACCTTCTTGGTTCATATAAATTTCATAGCTGTGATTATATTCAGTTTCTATTGATTTTGTTTTATAAATAGTGCCATTTTGGGTTACCCTTCCCTGGGTTTGGATACTTAAAGGAAGAAGTGAGGAGAATTGTGCACCAGGAGCAATATGACCTTTTTCCCAGGCTCCAACTTTAAAGTTTTTAACATTTAAATTTATATCCTGCTGATATAACATAAAATATTCTGTGTTTTTAAGATTACTAATTACACGTATATTAAGATCCATAGACATTTGTATTTCCCCCATTTATTCTTTTGTGTTCCAAGGACTTAAAGCTTGTCCTTATAATACAGTATTATTAATACGAAAATTTGTTACAGGTTATTTTTATTGAATATAATATTGCAATTATAACTTAGGGTTATATATTAATATAACATGATAGTATATGACCCTAAAAAATGTTGATTTTTTTATTGTAGTAGTTCCAGTGTATGATAAAGTCAGGCTAAGGATATTATTGTTTGCAGGTATGGTATAGAAATAACTTAATTATATTCTAACTTCAATACCAACATTTAAATTAAACTTAAAAAGTGTCAATAGGATAGTTACTAGGGGTTGGCACGATACAACTTTCTTAAGAATAGCTAACATACATTTAATTTTGGTATTTAGGATATCTAATTTCTTCAACACTCTCAATAATATTAGCATTAGAAAGTGTCAATCTGATAGGGGTATTAGTAGCCTTAGCTTTCTTAATAACATTTGAAATGGATTCACTATTTGGCTTAGATAGATTTAAAAAAAAGTCTTGACCTTTATAAGTCCAATGCTGTTGTATTGCAACACCGTCTGTATTTTTAATATCGCCACCAAGTATAAGATCGGATAGTTCGTAAATATCTTCAGTAGTAGTAGTAGTAGCAGTACGATTTTTTTCCATTTAAGGTTACTTCCTTTCTTGAAAGAAGAGTATAATAACAAAGTATTACTATACTCTTCTAATATAAATCAGTTTAAAATGTTATAAATTAATCTAAATCAAAGGCATCAAAGTTATAATCCACAGTAAACCTTCCAGTGCCAACATTTTCCCCTAATATTATAGTTAAATAAGATTGACCTTCATAATTTATTTTAGTGAGAGGGGATAAAGTAGCTGCATCAAAGAATTCTTGCTCTATAAAATAATCAGAAATAGCAACATAAATAGAAGGCTTTATATTAAAATTTAATTTATTACCCGGTCTTACTGGAGCTGAAAATAGAGGTTTTGAATCTTTTAAAATAACACCATCTACTATTGAGTCAGTTGTATTATAAACATTCATAGTGTTATCTGTGGGTGCTGTTAAGGTTGAGGCTTGTATATCAAGGCCTTCTTGGTTCATATAAATTTCATAGCTGTGATTATATTCAGTTTCTATTGATTTTGTTTTATAAATAGTGCCATTTTGGGTTACCCTTCCCTGAGTTTGAATACTTAAAGGAAGAAGTGTGGAGAATTGTGCACCAGGAGCAATATGACCTTTTTCCCAGGCTCCAACTTTAAAGTTTTTAACATTTAAATTTATATCCTGCTGATATAACATAAAAAATTGTGTGTCTTTAAGATTACTAATCACTCGTATATTAAGATCCATAGACATTTGTATCTCCTCCATTTATTCTTTTGTGTTAAGGGATTTAAAGCTTGTCCCTATATTATAGTATTATTAATGTCAAAATTTGCTACAAATTATTTTTAGTAGATATGATATTGTAATTATAATTCAGGGTTAAATATTAATATATAGCCCTAAATTATACAATAATATTTAAAGGTTTTGTTGATATTCTAAATTATGGCAGCCGAATAGCTGAAATAATATAATTTATTCTTAATTCTGGATATCCAGGAATTGCTTCATTTTCATAGAGTATCTGAAATACGTCATTTGCACTAGCATTAAAAAGGACGTTTATAATTAGACTATTATCTACACCTTGTCTTAAATATAAATCAGGTGATAGTTTGTTATATGGTTTGCTTCGTCAAGAAGAATAACTTCGTAGCCTGGTTCTCCAGTAGCTGGATGGTTTATAATTCTTACTATTGTACAACGAATCATTAGCATATATCCATTCTCCCATTTATAAAAATTAAAGTTTTAATCTAAAAGCCTAATGGGATTATAAAATATAGACTTTTACAAAGCTTCATATGGAAAGAGAACGATTATTCTTTTGTTTAAAATAATGCTTGTCTCTATATTATAGTATTGCCATTGTAAAAATTTGTTACAAACTGTTTTTATTAAATATAATATTGTAATTATAGTTTAGGGTCATATATTAATACATAACCCTAAAAGCACATAATGATTTTTAAAGATTTTATTGATGTTTTAAATTTTATGAGCTCCAGTAATATAATTTATTTTTAATGATGACAGTGCATGATTTCCAGGAAACCTTTCCTTTTGTTCATAATATATGGCAAATAAATCATTTACAGTAGCCGAACTAAGGGTAGCTGCAATTTTCTTATAACTTTTAGTTGAATTATCAGTTTTTAAATATAAATCAAAGCATTTGTTTGTAAGAGTATTAATAACCATGTAACCCAGTTCGGTATTAAATTCAGGTATAAACTTAATTATTTTACAAGGCATCATTAGCATATTTCATTCACTCCATTTAGATAAAAAATTTTATATATTTTTAAATAATGTAAACGATTGCAAGAAGAGCTTGGTTATTTTAAAAAATTCTTTCTTTGAAGTCGTAATATGGAACAGCAACATTAAAAATTAAGTTGTTTTAGTATATTACTACTATAGTTGCCCTTTATATATATTATTTTAAAATAATATAAGTGGTTACAAATTTTCTATGTTCTTTACCTGTAAATAATACTATTTAAAGGATTGAATTTTAAAATTACAATTTACAATGAATTTTAGTATTTATATATGTAATATCACAAATTAACATTTTTCATTAATTAGTATCTATTATTGTGCATATGCATAAATATTTAAGATTATCATTTAAGTACATGCACATTGCACTTTAACGCTTACAATTTTAAAATTATAACTATAGCCATGGTCAATATAATAATATTATTATAAAATAGTAAATAAATATTTTAAACTAAGATTATAAATTCGTATGTGTTTATAAAATAAAAAAAGTAGAAAGTATGAGGAACTGATAAAAAATTAATTTTAGGGAGGATAAGTTAATGAAAAGAAGAATTATCAATTTGTTACTCAGCGGATTAATGGTTATAACATCTTTAGGTGCTGCACCAAGTGTTGCATCAGCAGCGACTACTAATCCAACACTGCCATCATGGGATTTTGATAGATATAAAAATAATATTGCTCATGGTACAGTACAATATATTTATTACCAGTCTTCAGCAACAAGAAGTCAGCGTAGGGCAAAAATTTACTTGCCACCAGGGTATTCAGCTGCTAAAAAGTATAGCGTAATGTATTTATTTCATGGTATTGGTGGCTCAGAAGAAGACTGGACTACTAGAGGAGGCAATGCCAATCTTATTGCGGATAATCTTATTGCTGAAAGAAAAATTAAGCCTTCTATAATGGTAATGCCCAATTGTAATGCAACCGGACCAGGAGTATCAGATGGCTATGAAAATTTTGCTAAAGATTTAACTAACAATTTGAAGCCTTATGTACAAAGTCATTATTCTGTTTACACAGATCGTCTTCACACAGCTATATCTGGTTTATCAATGGGAGGCGGACAAGCATTCAATATTGGTTTAACAAACTTGAATTTGTTTGCATATGTTGGTGCTTACTCTGCAGCTCCAGATACTCATCCAAATTCCGTTTTATTTCCTGATGGAGGAAATGCAGCAAGGCAGAATTTGAAACTATTATTTATTTCCTACGGAACAAACGATAATCTTATGAAGTATGGTACAGGAGTACACAATTTTTGCGATTCTAGGGGGATTGCTAATACCTACTGGCTATATCAAGGACGAGGACATGAATGGAGTGTTTGGAAACCAAGTTTGTGGAGCTTCTTGCAAATGTTAGATAGGGCAGGATATACTAATTAGAAGAAATTAAAAAATGGGGTGCTGAACTAAAAAGTTAGTACAGCACCCCATTTTTTATTACTGAAGCATATCAGTTTTTTCAGTATCTACTATTGCAGCTGAAGAAAGTTTTTTTAAGGCTTCTCCGTTTACTGTAAAAACCCCTTTTGAAATTATGTCTGTTCCTAAGGTTTTAACTTCATCTGCGGTAACTTTGTCACCTATATAAGGGACATTCATACTTAAGCTTTTTCCAGATTCATTTGAAAATTTTAATTTAAGTGTTTTTGACATATTTTAACCCTCCTTTAAGGTTTAAGCAGTTATTTTAGAATTATCTACAGTTGTGATTTCAGAGACAGTTACAGATAGAAGCTTTGCGATTTCGCTTCCAATGGCATATATGTTGTCAAGACTTGCAGCAGGATCTACATTCTTAAATTTTATGCTTTTTACTATCTGTTTGCCTTTGGAATTTACTCCATCGTAATTTAGGGTTAATTGTCTTTTGTAAATAGTTGAAGTTGCAGCCATAAAACATCATCCTTTCATTTTGTTTTCATATATCTATTATGCAGTTCTGGTGAAAAGTGTACAAATGCTTTAAAGATTTGTGAAATTTTTAAACTAATTAATAGTGTAGAAATTACTGAGAAAGTAAAAGCACCTTCCATTATCCGGAAGGTGCTAGAATATTTATATTTTGATTCATCTAGAGTTTAATAAATAGTATTAAATTTGAGTGGCAATCCCATTGGCATCAAGCTTATATTTAATAGTTGAATTTCCAACTTTTCTGCTTAAAATTATATTTTTAGCAGCATAACCAGTAGGGTAAAAGTAATATAGATTTCCATCTACCACTTGCCATCCAATTAAAGCGCTTCCATCTGGAGAAAAATAATAGGTTAAATTATTTATTGTATTCCAGCCATATAACTGAACTCCATTTTTAGAGAAACCATAATACTTACCGCTGATTTTAACAACTCCAGTAGACATTCTACCCAAATTATCAAAATAGTAATTATTTGAATCATTTGTATACCAACAGCTTGTATATCTTTTTCCATTATCTCCAAGATAGTAGGTATACCCATTAACAGAAAGCCATCCTGTTTGCATAATATGATCACTGTTGAAGTAATAGGTATTCCCGTTAAGTGCCTGCCAGCCAGTAAGTGCAGCACCTGAAGCATTAAAGTAGTAAGTATTTTCACCTATGGTTTTCCATCCTTTTGCAATCACACCATCATCATTTGCATAGTATGCGCATCCGTTAAGAGATAACCATCCTTTATACATAACTCCGGAGGTTCCTAAATAATAAATATTACCATAAATAGTTTGGAAACCTTTTAACATTACTCCAGTTGTAGATGAATAGTAGGTTTGATCATTATAATCAAAAAAGCCAGTTTGAGCAGAACCATCATCATTAAAATAGTAAGAATTAGCACCTATTGTTTGCCAGCCTGTAAGCATTATGCCGTTTGTATTAAAGCCATAATAGTTACCATATATAAGATTAACGTTAGTTGCCATTATACCGTTTGATTTAAAGAAGTAGGTATTATTAGAAATTGTAGTCCACCCTATTGCAGCAGCTCCATTTGAGTTAAAGTAATAAGTAGAATTGTTTATTTTCTGCCAACCGGTTTGCATAACACCATCAGCATCAAAGTAATAGTATAGACCACCTATATTTTGCAGGCCTTTTAATATTCTACCGTAAATGTTAGAGTAGTATGTTTTATTTGCTTCAGTAAAAAAACCAATTGCAGCAGATCCATCTGAAGAAAAGTAGTAAGAGTAAAGACCTATCTTTTGCATTCCCTTTAGCATTATACCAGTAGTACTAAAACCATAATATTTACCATTTATGCAGGCGATATTAGTTGCCATTATCCCGCTTGTACTAAAATAATAAGTATTACCAGAAATAGTAGTCCATCCAGTTGCAGCAGTTCCATCTGAGTTAAAGTAATAAAGAGAATTATTTATTTTCTGCCAACCAGTTTGCATAACACCGTTAACATCAAAATAGTAATAATGTCCGCAAATATTTTGTAGGCCCTTTAAAATTTGACCATAAGAGTTAGAATAATAGGTGTTATTATCAATGCTAAAAAAACCAATCTTTGCAGCTCCATTTAATGCAAAGTAGTAATTAAAATTTCCTATACGTTGAAATCCAGTTTGCATAATGCCATTTGGGTCAAAATAAAAATATTGACCATTGATATTTTGTAAACCAGTTTTTATTTGACCGGATGCAATTGCATAATAAGAGTTGTCATTGTATTTAAAGAATCCAGTTTTAGCATATCCTAGAGAGGTAAAGTAGTATTTAAAGTTTCCTATAGTTTGCCAACCAGTTTGCATAACACCTACATTATTAAAGTAATAATATTTACCATTAATAGCGGCTAATCCAATTTGCATAACACCATTTACATTAAAATAATATTTATTTTCGCCTATAGACTTCCAACCAGTTTGCATAACACCATCATTGTTTAAATAATAAGTTTTGTTGTTAACTATAATCCAACCAGTTTGTAAAGCACCATAAGAATTAAAGTAGTAGGAATTACCGTCAATACGCTGCCATCCGGTAACTTTTACACCAGTTGTTGTATAGTAATATGTACAATTCCCCTCAGTTACCCATCCTTTAGAAATTGTATTAACAGCTGCTGTTTTTGGATATGCAGCGTTTTGTTCGCTGGCCTGAACAGGCTGTCCTAAATAGCAAGGTGAAAGAAAAAGTAGAATAGTTAAAAAAAATACCTTTTTACGCATTAATATCCTCCTCATATCATTTTTTAGTGTGCACACTGTAATTTTATCACCAATAATAGACAATATCAATAAAATGTGAAATAAATGTAGAAATGTTGATTTAATTACATATACTGTAATAAAATCATGTCATAATTTAAGAAAAAAATAAGGACAGGTGATATTAGAACAAAAATCACCCATCCTTATTTATGAGTTTATTTTTTAGTTTTTTAAGAGCTTTTTTCCTCCTTCTAAGGCAAGTTCTGTAGTTTATTTCAGATTGCTTGGAATATTCAAGGGAGGAATAGCCTAAAAAGAAAATGTTTTTTATAAGATCTCTTTCAGTAGCAGTTAAAGAGTTTACTGCAAAATGAAGAGAAAGGCTACTAAAGGAATTTGAATTATCCTTTAAAATGTCTAGGAATGTGAAATCCTCATCAAAGGAAACTTTATTGTCGAGGCTCATTTCTTTATTTGATTTTGAATAGGTTCTTATCTTATAAAATATGTTGTTTTTAATGGAACATATGGTGTAGGCTGTGAAATTAAATTTTTTGATATCACATTTTTTTACTGATAAGATTATTGAAAGACAGCATTCCTCATATAAATCTATCAGATCAAAGTTTTTTATATAAATATTTTTGCAGAAATTTTTTATGAAAGGTTTGAAGCTATTTAAAATTTCACAAAGGGATTCTTTATTGCCAGACTTAGCTTTAAGTACAAGAGAGTTAAGATTTGTATTGTAATGATAAGACATTTAAGAACCTCCCAGTTATTTATTTTTGGTGTTTGAATTTACAATGGTGTTTGTAAGATTATTGATGGAATTTGTAAGAGCTTCCATTTTTCCTTCTATTCTAACTAAAAGGTATATAGATACGGCTATTGGAAAACCAACATTACCAATCAGTGTGATTATATCACTTCCATTCATAAAAACACCTCCTTATATTTTATATAAATTTAATATGCAAAATAATTTTAAAGTGTACTATTATATTCGAAAAAACTAATAATAAATTTACAAAAAAGGATAGTATTATAAATGTAAAAATAGGAGTTTAAGTTTAAAATTGTAAATAAGATTTAAATATATGCTATTTTCTAAGGATTTTTCACGATATGTTTTAGAACATAAGTATTTTAAATTATACTGGTAATATACATAAATTACACGAAGTAACATATATTGCTTTTACTTGTTATATGATATAATACAATTAATTCATAATCGTGCAAACGATTGCATAAACAAATAGTGAGTATACAATACAAAAGATAAAATTTAAATTTAGAGTGAACGTTTAATTATTAGAGGAGGATTTTTATGGAAAGGAAAAGCTTATCAAAAAAATTATTGGCTAGTTTAATTGGAGTTACTTTAGCTGCTTATGGTTTTGTTTTGCCAACTTCTTATGAGGGTATGTTATTAAAAAACAAATCAGTAGTATATGCTGATACTATTAATAATTTACCTAGTAATACAAAGGATGGTACTATACTTCAAGCTTTTGATTGGTCTTTTGATACTATAAAGAGTGAATTACCTAATATTAAAGCAGCAGGTTTTAAAACTGTTCAAGTGTCGCCTGTTCAGGGTACAAAAAATGGAACTAAGGATGCAAATAATTGGTGGATTTTATATCAGCCTACAAATCAAGCTATAGGTAATGCCCAGCTTGGAACTTATGATGATTTCAAATCACTTTGCAGTGAGGCAAAACAATATGGTATATCCATAATAGTTGATGTTGTAATGAACCATATGGCAAACAATGGGCAGGCAGATCAGCTTTATGATTATATAGATCCTGATTTTAAAGATCAAGCTCTTTATCATCATAATGGACAATGTAGCAGTCCTAGCGATTATACTGACAGATGGAAAATGACTCAATGTGGAACAGGTGAACCAGATTTAAATACTCAAAGTCCTGAGGTTCAAAGGAGGGCAATTAGATTTCTAAATCAATGTGTAGATGCTGGTGCTAGTGGTTTTCGTTTTGATTCTGCTAAGCATATTGAAACTAACAAAGGATTAGATGCTAATAAGCCATGGTCGGGTAATTACTGGGACAATGTTTTAGGAAGCTTGCACAATAAGTCAAACGAATATATTTGTGGAGAAGTGCTTCAGGATACAAACTGCAATATTGATGCTTATGAAAGCTTCATGGATGTTACTGCCAGTTCTTATGGCTGGAATCTTAGAAAGGCTATACATGATGATCATAATTTGGGAGAAGTAAGTACTATGGATATGGGAGGACTCGATCCATCTAAAGTAGTAGATTTTGTTGAAACTCATGATAATTATGAGCATGGTGAAAGTAAGCTTTCCGATGATCAGGTAAAACTCGGCTGGGGTATAATAGCGGGAAGAGCAAAATCTGTACCAATGTTCTTTGATAGACCTGGAGCTTTCATAGGAGCTGAGGGAGATAATTTATGGAAAAATGATGATATTAAAATAGTAAATAAGTTTCATAATGCAATGACTGGACAGAGTGAATATTTAAGAGTAGCAAACAATAATCAAGTAATGTTAATAGACCGTGGAAATAAGGGTACTGTTATTGTTAATATAGGGGGAGATACTTATATTAACTCTGCTACGAATTTAGCGAACGGTAATTATGGAAATCAAGGAACAGCAAATGCTTCATTTAACGTTTCGAATGGAATGATAACAGGAAATTTACCCGGAAATTCAGTTATTGTATTATCTAGCATCAATCTTAATAACAATAATACTAGTGTAGTAACTTGTAATCCCACAGCTCCAGTAGCAGGTAGCACTGCCACAATTACTTATGATGCTTCAGGAAGAAACCTTCAAGGTTCATCTAATGTTACTTTACATTGGGGATATGATGGTTGGAAAGGCATTACTAATACTACAATGAAATCAATAGGATATAATAAATGGCAGGCAACTATAGTGGTTACATCTGAAGCATTGGATAAATTAAATATGTGCCTTACAAATGGAAAGCTTTGGGATAATAATAATAGTAGCAACTGGAATCTGCAAGTAAGATAGAAAAGATTTAAAATTAACATTACTTTTATATAAAGCTTTTTAAAACCTCTTAATTATATATTAGGGTTAGTACTTAGTATTATAGCTAGTACTAACCCTAAGTATTATTATTTACACTTAGTATTATATAGAATAAAGTTGTGTAAGTTTTTTAACTTTTGATATGAATTTTGAAATTATATTATTATAAGTGTATAATATTTTGGATTTGATTGGTTTAAAGAAATATTATAGGTTAGATTTATTTAATTTACATAGAAGAATGAATGGGATATAATAATAATCTATATACTATTATTATTTTGGAGGACAAGCATGAATGACTAAGTTAAATTTAAAAAATTATTATGTGAAAGCATTTATTTTAGGAATCTTAACTGCTTCGATAATTATAATTCCATTCATAATATATGGACATGGAATATTACATATAGTAGACGATTTCAATTTACAGCAGATACCTTTTAATATCCAATCAAATTTGTCAATAAAGAGTGGAAATACCGGATGGAACTGGAATAATGATTTAGGCAGTAGTTTTATAGGCTCATATAGTTTCTATACTCTTGGAAGTGTATTTTTTTGGATTTCAATGTTATTTCCTGCGTATTCTTTTCCATATTTAATAGGACCCCTTTTAATTTTAAAATTTGCAGTTACAGTTTTAACAGCTTTTGCTTTTATGAAAAGATTTGTTAGAAATAAAAATTATGCAATTTTAGGGGGACTTCTTTACGCCTTCTCTGGTTTTCAAATAATAAACATGATGTTTAACCATTTTAATGATGTTACGGCTTTATTTCCACTGCTGCTTATAGCATTAGAAGAACTTGTTATGAATGATAGAAAGGTTGTTTTTGCTTTCGTAGTAGCTTTAAGTGCATTAACAAATTTTTTCTTTTTTATAGGAGAAGTAGTTTTTTTAATTATATATTTCTTTTGCAGACTTTTTGAGGTTAAGTTCAGAAGCAAAATGAATTTAAAAAAGTTTTTATTGATTATTTTTGAAGGTATTATAGGTGTAGGAATGAGCTGCATTTTGTTTATTCCTTCTATTATTTTTACTTTAAAAAATCCTAGAGTTCATGGTATTTTAAAGGGAATAGATGCTTTATTATATCCAGACTTAATCCATTATTTAAATATAATAAAGGCTGTATTAATGCCGGCTGATATAGCATCTTCTAGATCTGTATTTAGTTGTTCAAATTTTAATTCTACAGAAGCTTTCATACCTGTTTTTGGTTTGATACTGGTATTTACATATATATGGAATAATAAAAAGAGCTGGCTTTCTATAGCTTTATATGTTTGTACAATTTTTGCATTAGTACCTATTTTAAATACAGCTTTTACTGCGTTTAATCCACTATATTATAGTAGATGGTTTTATATGTTTGTGTTGTTAATGGCATTAGCTTCTGTAAAGGCTTTAGATAAAAGAAATGTGGTTTATAAAAAGGGGATTTTGTATACAATAGTATTGTGGCTAATATTTATAGGCATGATATTTTATGCAAGATTTTATAAGAAAATTAGAATTGTATACGATAGGAAGCAACTTGCTTTTTACATAGTAATTGCTTTTTTTGCATTTTTAATAACGCTTGTTTTATTGAAGTTAAGAAGTAGGCATAAAGATATTTCTAAAGTATCAATTATGTTGGTTATGATTTTTGCTGTCATTACTGGTACGTATAACATTCACGGAAATGAAAAGTTATATCCTTCACCGGGGCTTTATAATAATATTTATGAATTATCAAAGAAAAATGTAAAGTTGCCAAAATCAAATGATTATAGAATAGATGATTTAGCTTGTTATAGAAATATAAATTTAATATGGAATGTGTCTGCAATTGATTCTTTTAACAGTACAGTAGATGGGTGTATTTTTGACTTCTGTTCTTCTGTAAATGTATCTAGATATATTCAAACTCAACCACCATATGAATATTATGGCTTGAGACCGTTTTTATCTGTGAAGTATATACCTGTAACTAAGGGTTATCCTAAATTAAATAGAATTGATGATTTTGGAAAAATGAATCTTCCAGATGTTACTCTATATGAAGAGACACCAACTTATTATATATATGAAAATAATGATTTCATACCATTTGGATATACTTTTGATAAATATGTTACTCAAGAAGATTATAACAAAACAAATCCTGATACAAGGCACCTAGAAGTACTTAAAGCGTTAGTACTTAATGATAGTCAGATAAAGGAATATGGAAGTAACATGTCAAAAATAACAGATAGCGATCTTAATAATACATCTAAAGATCAGTATAAAAAGGATGTAGCAGATAGAAAAAGAGAAAGTAGTTACTATTTTAAAAGAGATAATGGTGGATTTACATCTAAGATTAAGCTTAAAAAGAGTAATTTAGTTTTCTTTTCAGTGCCTTATGATGAAGATTGGTCAGCACAGGTGAATGGTAAATGGGTAAATATCGAAAAAGTTGATTCTGGACTTATGGCCGTTAAGGGTGAAGCTGGAAACAACACTATACATTTTATGTATACAAATAAAGGTTTTAAAATTGGTAAAAAGATAACATTTTTTAGTATAATAATTCTTTTAATTTATGCATGTATTTTAAAATTTTATTATGCTCGAAAAAAGGTAGTGACCAGTACTATTTTGGAGGGCAAGCATTAATGACTAAGTTAAATTTAAAAAATTATTACGTGAAAGCATTTATTTTAGGAATCTTAACTGCTTCAATAATTATAATTCCGTTTATAATATGTGGACATGGGATACTTCATATAGTAGATGATTTTAATTTACAGCAGATACCTTTTAATATTCAATCAAATTTGTCAATAAAGAGCGGAAATATAGGATGGAACTGGAATAATGATTTAGGCAGTAGTTTTATAGGCTCATATAGCTTTTATACTCTTGGAAGTGTGTTTTTTTGGATTTCAATGTTATTTCCTGCGTATTCTTTTCCATATTTAATAGGACCCCTTTTAATTTTAAAATTTGCAGTTGCAGTTTTAACAGCTTTTGCTTTTATGAAAAGATTTGTTAAAAATAAAAATTATGCAATTTTAGGGGGACTTCTTTACGCTTTCTCTGGCTTTCAAATAATAAACATGATGTTTAACCATTTTAATGATGTCACGGCTTTATTTCCACTGTTACTTATAGCATTAGAAGAATTTGTTATAAATGATAGAAAGGTTATTTTTGCTTTAGTAGTAGCTTTAAGTGCATTAACAAATTTTTTCTTTTTTATAGGAGAAGTAGTTTTTCTAATTATATATTTCTTTTGTAGACTTTTTGAGGTTAAGTTCAGAAGTAGAATGAATTTAAAAAAGTTTTTATTACTTATTTTTGAAGGTATTCTAGGTGTAGGGATAAGCTGCACTCTATTTATTCCTTCTATTATGTTTACCTTAAAAAATCCTAGAGTTCATGGTATTTTAAAGGGGATACATGCTATACTATATTCAGGTGTTATAGATTATTTGAATATAATAAAGGCTGTATTAATGCCTGCTGAAATAGCATCTTCTAAGGCAACTTTTATGCAAGCAAATTTTAATTCTACAGAAGCTTTTATACCTGTTTTTGGGTTGATACTGGTATTTGCATATATATGGCATAATAAAAAGAGCTGGCTTTCTATAGCTTTATATGTTTGTACAATTTTTGCATTAGTACCTGTTTTAAATACAGCTTTTACGGCGTTTAATCCAACGTATTATAGCAGATGGTTCTATATGTTTGTGATGTTAATGGCATTAGCTTCTGTAAAGGCTTTAGATGAAAGACATGTGGATTATAAAAAGGGACTTGTGTCTACCATAATGTTATGGTTAATATTCACGGGCATGACGTTTTATGCACGATTTTATAAGGAAATTACAATTGTATACAATAGGAAGCAATTTGCGTTTTATATAGCTCTTGCCATTACGGGATTTTTAATAACTTTTGTTTTACTAAAATTAAAAAGTACACATAAGGATATTTCTAAAGTGTCAATTATATTGGTTATCATTTTTGCAGCTATTACTGGTATGTATAATATTCACGGAAATGAAAAATTGTATCCTTCACCAAAGCGTTATAATAATATTTATGAGTTATCTAGTAAAAAAGTAAAACTACCAAAGACTTATGATTATAGAATAGATAATTTAGCTTGTTACTTAAATATAAATTTAATGTGGAATGTACCTTCAATTCAGTCTTTTAATAGTACTATAAGTGGTTCTCTTTTTGATTTCTATTCTTCAGTAAATGTACCTAGACTTGTTATGACGCAACCACCATATAAATATTATGGTTTGAGGCCATTTTTATCTGTTAAGTATACGGCTGTAACTAAAGGCTATTCTAAATTAAAAATGCTCAGATACTTTGGCAAAATGAAGCTGCCAGATGTTAGCTTATATGAGGAGACACCATATTATTATATATATAAAAATAATGATTTTATACCGTTTGGATATACTTTTGATAAATATATTACTCAAGAAGATTATAACAAAACAAATCCTAATATAAGGCATCTAGAAGTACTTAAAGCTTTGGTACTTAATGATTCTCAGGCAAATCAATATGGAAGTAGTATGTCAAGAATATCAGATAGCGATCTTAATAATGTATCTAAATCTCAGTATAAAAAAGATGTAGAAGATAGAAAAAAAGAAAGCAGCTATTATTTTAAAAGAGATGGCGATGGATTTACATCTAAGATTAAGCTGAAAAAAAGTAATTTAGTTTTCTTTTCAGTGCCTTATGATGAAGATTGGTCAGCACAAGTAAATGGTAAATGGGTAAATGTTGAAAAAGTTGACTCTGGCCTCATGGCGGTTAAGGGTGAAGCCGGAAACAACACTATACATTTTATGTATACAAATAAAGGTCTTAAAATTGGTAAAAGAATAACATTTTTGAGTATAATAATTCTTTTAATCTATGCATGTATTTTAAAATTTTATTATGCTTTCAAAAAGGCAGTGAAAAGTTTTTAAAAATATAATTGTATTTAAAAGTTGAAAGGGGAAACTCAATTGAATAGTAGTATTTTATATCTCGTAATTCCTTGCTATAATGAAGAAAGCGTACTTAATGAAACTGCGAAACGATTAAAAGAGAAAATGACGACAATAATAGAAAATAGCTTGATTTCAGATAAAAGTAAAGTAATGTTCGTAAATGATGGCTCTAAAGACAATACGTGGAATATGATAGAAGAATTTCATGAACAAGACGATCTATTTCTTGGACTTAAGCTCTCAAGGAATAGGGGACATCAAAATGCACTTCTAGCAGGACTTATGGAAGCCAAAGAACATGCTGACATTATTATATCCATGGATGCAGATCTTCAGGATGATATAAATGTTATTGATAAATTTGTTGCAGAATATTATAAAGGCAGCGATATTGTTTATGGCGTAAGATCCAGCAGAAAAAAGGATACATTTTTTAAGAAATTTACAGCAGAAGGTTTTTATAAATTAATGAAAGCTTTAGGAGTGGATATTGTATTTAATCATGCAGACTATAGGCTTATGAGCAAAAGAGCTTTATACGCTTTAGAAAATTTTAAAGAGGTAAATCTTTTTTTAAGAGGAATTGTACCTTTAATTGGATTTAAATCTTCAATTGTAGAGTATGAAAGAAATGAAAGATTTGCAGGTGAATCTAAGTATCCACTGAAAAAGATGCTTAGTTTTGCAGTAGACGGTATTACTTCTTTTAGTGTAAAGCCAATTAGGTTTATAGGTGTTCTTGGTGGAATAATATTTACATTTAGTTTGATATTTTTAATATATTCAATTATTGAGAAGTTAACTGGTCACACGGTCGTTGGATGGACGAGCATTGTATGTTCCATATGGATGCTTGGAGGTGTACAGTTATTATGCCTGGGTGTTATTGGTGAGTACATAGGGAAAATATATAAAGAGGTTAAGGCAAGGCCTATGTATATAATTGAAAAGAAATTACTGGCTGAGGATGAAAAACAAAGTAACAGTATTTTAAAACATTAAATAAATCTCATAAGACTAAGCTCCAAATAATGAAAATACTAAGAAATTTTAATAACTCGCTGAAAAGAAGCTCAGACAAATTAAAATTTCTAAGTCTTTTCATTATTTGGAGCAAGTCTTATATAAGCCTTTATCTCAGATTTTAAACTTGCTTACTACGCTTTGAAGTTTTTCAGCATTTTGTTTATTTTGTTCTACGTTATTTTCAATAAGTTTAACCTTTTCTACAATATTAAGTGATTTTTCTGCTATATTTCCAACTTCACCTGCACCGTTATTTACTACTACTGCAATTTGTGATATGGCCTCAGAAATACTTTCTATAGATGAATTTAATTCTTTTGAGGTTGCACTGAATTCATTCATTAGGCTATTTGTTTTTTCAGCATTCTGGCTGTATTTTTCAGCAGAATTTATAAAATTATCATAATCACCATATACATTTTCGTCTACAAATTTTAGTAATTTATTTGATTCGCCGCTTAAAGATTTAACAGATGACTTTACATCTTTGACTACTCTTTGGATTTTATTTGCCATGTCACTTGACTGTTCAGCTAAGGATTTGACTTCATTGGCAACAACAGCAAAACCCTTTCCAGCTTCACCTGCTCTGGCAGCTTCTATTGCCGCATTTAGTGAAAGCAAATTGGTTTGTTCAGTTATCTGTAGAATTGAATTAGCCAAACTATCTATTTCCTTTACAGCCTCAGAACTTTTAATGGCATTTTGGAGTTCGGATTTAACTTTTACATATATATCATCAGCTGATTTCTTTGAGTTTACAGAAGAATCCTTTAGTTTTATTGACATATTAGTTATATTAGTTGTTAAATTTGTTCCTTCACTTGCTTTTGCTGATATAGACGAAACAGATGTACTTACTTCACCAGTAGAAGCTGATATTTCTTCTACAGTTGCTGAATTTTCTTCCATGCCAGCGGATAAACTTTCTGTTTCTTTTGATGTGTCATCAGCATAGGATTTAAGTTCTTTTGTCATTTGTTTTACTGAGTCAGCATTATTATTTATGTTAGCTGAAACTTCTACGAGCTGCTTTACAAGTTTTCTGAAGGTAATTCTAATTTGGGCCACAGAATTGTAAATAGTACCTATTTCATCTTTTGAGTCAGCATACTTGGCATATTTCCTATTTTCTATTAAATTCAATTTTGATGTATCATCAGCTAAGGTTGATATATCTATTATTGGATTAGCAATTCTCTTTGAAATTATCATTCCAATAACACAGGCTGCTGCCATAAGTAAAATTGAAAGAACTACTGACATGTATATTGATCTCATGACAGAGGATAACATTTCTGATTTCAATGATACAAAAACTAAAGTCCATTTTAAATTAGGAATTTGATAATAATATACAACTTTAGTGGCATAAGCGTCTGTATATTGCAAGTAATCTTTTGTAGGAGCTTCTCCATTAGCTAATTTAGCTACTATATCTTTCATTTTTCCTTTGCCTATAACTTTCCCAATATCTGTAGCTCTTTTTTTATTGTATAATATATTTTCATTGCTATCTACCATATATACGTAACTTGAAGGTGAACTATTGGTTTTAACGTCTTTTAAGTATTTAGAGAAGCTAACCCCCTCAAATGATGATGCAGCAACACCTATAACTTTTCCGTTTTTAATTATAGGACTTGCAAATATCACTACTGGTTTTTTTGATTTGTTAGAATTTATTATTCCACTTACAACAGTTTTTCCAGAAAGAGCTTTTTTTATATAAGCATTATCTCCACAGTTTTTTCCAATAAATGAAGTATCACTATCGGATATGTCTTTAAGATTTCCGTCTAAAATGCACGTATGTAATAAGTCACCCGAATTTTTCACGAAGCCCTGTAACCATTTATTATTTGCATCAACTTGAGGTGATATCTGTCCATTTGGATTTTTTTCAATTAAATCTGCTACTGAATTTGTTGATGCAATTAAGGAGGTTAATGATTTTTCTTTATCGACTACAGATAAAATATTATCTACACATTGTCTTGATACTGATGCCATTTCGCCCTTGCTTTGCTCGTTTATTGTGTTAATTTCATTTATACATATAACTGAACTTACCAAAATAATTGCGAAAGCCACTAAACCTAAAATGGTAATTGATAATTTTTTCTTTATTGACATTCAAATCTCTCCTATACTATTAATTAATTTTCATAAATTGAAATTACATGATGTTAAGCCATTGTTTACCTGTGATTTTCAACAAAAAAACCCGCTGCAGCATAAAAAATTTATAAGTCTTATGCCGCAGATGGTCTATATTTATATAAAATGCATCTAAGTTTTTGGGGGAACCGATGCACTTATATGCTTTTCTATTACAACTGTATATTACTTAAGTATCCAGCAATTTTTTTTGCAAGTCTTAGGTAACCGGCTTCACTATAGTGTAATTTATCAGGCATATATAGTGCTGCTTGGTTTTCGTTAAATGGTGAAATACCACTTTCACTATATAAATCAAGTACTGGAATACTGTAATAATCACATACATCCTTTATAGCATTTACATAATCAATTTGTTTTAAGTGAGCTTTATTAAAAGTAAATGAATTTGGATATTTTTTAACAGGATGTACAAAATCATTTTTCATAGGTGTCATGAAAATTATTACTTTATCCGGATATTTTTCAAGTAAACCTGTGATAATGGTATTTAGGGCACCATAAAAGCAATATGGATCAGTAGAAGTTATGTTGCCTAAAGGTACATCGTGCTGGAAATCATTAACACCACCTAGAACTGTAATAATATCGGCATTATTGTCCATTCTTTCATAACGTTCAATAAAGCTGTCATCTCTATCTGCAGTAATGGCCATTCTTGAACCATTTAGTCCATAGTTGCGTACAGTTTTAAATTTTAAGAATTTCTGGATTTGAGTAGTCCATGAAATTTGATTTCCACCAGTTCCAAGGCCATTATCTCCCCAGGTAGTAGAGTCGCCAAAACAGTTTATTATGGCATTTTCAAATATATTTGAGTTTATCAATTTTATCGGTCCTTTCTAGAGACTAATGAGTGCTTTTTTCTTTAAAGTACGCTTCTATCTCCTCTAAAGATTTTCCTGTGGTCTCAGGAAGCATTTTAGCAGCAAATATTGCCATAATAATGCAGAATACAGCAAACACACCAAAGGTTACAGGAGCACCAAGTTTAGAAAGCATTATTGGGAAAAATTGTGTAACAAAGTAAGATGTTAAGAACATAGCCATTGATGAAAAAGATAAGGCTCTTCCACGTATACTTGTTGGGAATACTTCGGAAACAATTACCCATGCTCCGCCGCCCCAAGATAATTCATAAGCAGCAGTATGAGCCAAAACGCCTATTAAAATTAATACATCTATAACCATGTTGAATTTTCCAATGCTGAATAGAATGCTTAGTAAAAGTAGTGCAACAACCATAGCTAAAGCACCATTTCTCAATAATTTTTTTCTTCCAAGTTTATCAATGTATAACATAAAAATAGCAACAAAAATTATCTTAATTACACCTATTCCAATAGTTTCAATTAATGATGCATTAGTACCTACACCTGTCATTTTAAATATAGCAGGAGCGTAGTAACCAACTGCAATTGTTCCAGTTAATTGTTGGAAGACAGCTGCTAGTATTGCTATTAGAAAAGCAAATCTTACACCAGGGGCAAATAATTCTGAGATTAAACCTTTCTTTTCTGATTTAATGCTGTCTTCAATTTGTAAAGCTTCTTTCTTTGCAGTTTCTTCACCGTTAAGTCTAATTAAAACAGCTTCAGCCTCTTTGGCTTTACCAACTTTAATTAAGAATCTTGGACTTTCAGGAATAACAAAAGATAAAACAAAGAAAATTATTGCAGGAACCATTCCTGATCCAAACATAAAACGCCATCCAAGTGCAACATTCCACGCAAGAGCATGAGTATTAGCGATAATTGCATTAACTATAAATACTGTAGTCATTCCAATAGCAAAAGCAAGCTGGTTTGCACTAACAAGTGTTCCACGGATTTTAGCAGGTGCTACTTCTGAAATATACAAAGGAACAACAGTTGATGCCATTCCAATGGCTATTCCAGAAAGAATACGACCTAAAATTAAAATTTCAACTGATTGAGAAATTGCTAAGACTAAACTTGACAATGTAAATAGACATCCAGCTAAAAGCATAACTTTTTTTCTACCAAGATGATCAGTTAAAAACCCAGCTAAAAGACATCCGCCCATTGCACCTAGGGCTAGAACACCAGAAACAAAACCAACGGTTGTTTGATTTAAATGAAAATGCACACTAAAAAAGTTTAATGCTCCTGAAATAACTCCTTGATCGTATCCAAATAGAGTTCCTCCTAGTGCTGCAATTACGGTTATTAGTATTATATAAGATAATTCAGAGCTGCTTTTTTTATTAGTCATATTAATACATCCCTTTCATTTTATATAGTTTTTTTAAATAATGCAAAATTTTAAAAAACGTTTTTCTACAAAAGTAAGAAGCTTTAATCGTTTACTTGGGAAAATTGAAACTATTTTAACATAATTAGTATATAAGTAAAGATACTTTGATATATAAGGTAAAACACTTTAAAATCAAAGCATAAGGCTAATTTTATTAAAAATATTTATACCTGTAATTTTAGAATAAACTATAAATATAAGTTTACTCTTATAATTTTTAATATAATTTAATAACTAAAATGAGAAACGTTTTCCCTAAACCTAAAAAAATTAGTTGTTTGTATAAAAACCAATATTATTTTTTAGAACAATTGCTACCTGATTAAATTCATATGGAATAGTTACTTCCTTCTGGATTATATAATTAAAAAGAAAGTTTACTCCCTCATAAGCCTGCATATATGGATTTTGATATATTATTGCTTGAATTACATCCTCTTTTAAAAATTTTATTGATTCATCAAAGAGGTCAGTACCTATAGCTTTAAACTTATTTTTTAGATTCATTTCAGTTATAATTTTTCCTATAAGCAGTGTACTTCTAGAGTTATTAGAATATATTCCTTTTATATCATGAAATTTTGTGAAAAAATCCTTTAGAGTTACATAGGTATTGTCGGGATTACTATCAATAATTTGTATTATATCTATTGATGGTAATTCGCTGGACATTGTTTTTATAAAACCTTCAACAATTTTTGTGTGAATAGTTGTTTCTTTATTACCACTTATAACAATAACTTTACCTGATGAACTTATCATTTTACTCATAAGTTCTCCTGCAATCATACCAATTTTTTTAGATGGGGGAGCTATACATGCAATTCTTTTACTTTGTGGAGCATCAGCATTTATTGTGACAACAGGAATGCTTGAATCAGCAAATTTATCAATTATAGGATCTAATTTTGATAAGTTCCAGGGTACAGTAATCAGTCCGCTAATTGAAGTTGAATACTTAGAGTACACATCTTCAAGAATTTGTTTTTGCAGCTTATAATCTGTTCCCTTAAAAGGTACTTTTACTATTTCTACATTAAAATCCTTTAGTGATTCTTTTGCTCCATCTATTCCATTCCATATATCCTTATAAAAGTAGCGTTCCTCACCTGATGCTTCAGGCAGTACAACGGCTATTTTTATTGCCTTTCTCTTTAAAGTAGATGCAATAATATTGATTCTGAAATCCATTTCATTTGCTGCCTCAAGTACTTTTTTACGAGTAGCTTCACTTACACCCTTTTTACCATAGATTGCTTTGTGAACTGTACTTAATGAAATATTTAACTTTTTAGATATATCTTTTAGAGTTACTCTTTTATCCATACATCCTCCCAGAGAAAACGTTTTTCTTATTTTTAATATATAATACTAAATTGAATTTGTCAATGGGTATGAGCAGGCATAATAAGTATAATTTTGCAGATAACATTACAGTTATGGGTTATTGCAAATATATTATTTTTTTTAAAAATCTACTTTTAGACAGCTTATAACAATAATTAACAACATTGAAAAAATGTTATAAATTATGTATTATATAATAATAAACCCATAGACATATAGCCAAATGGCAAAAGGAGAGTATTTTATGAAAAAAGCAGCAATTATAGTGCCCGTGGTAATTTTGGCATTTTTCTTAATAAATTTGCCTTATGAAGATATAAACCCTCAGATAAAAAAAGTTAAAGTGAAAAGTGTTAAAGTTAAAAAGAAAAAAATTCAGCATAAGTCCATGAAAACTGTTAACGCTATTGTGGATTTTGAGACAGGCTATAATAATGTTGATGATATGATAAAAGATTCTGATGTAATAATTCAAGGAACTGTTTTAAGCGTAAGTTATTTTGATGAAAATCATAAAGGTGGGCTGGAAATACCTAGTACTGAATCTAAGGTAAAAGTAACTAGAGCATATAACAAAAATATTCATGTGGGAGATGTTTTAACTTTTACTGAAATAGGGGGAGTAACCACTCAAAAGAAAATAATTGATAGATTAAGAAATGGTACTGGTAATGCCAAGTTTAAAAATAATGATATAACTCCGGTTAAGAGTTTAATTAATGGTGCAGATGTTATGAGCCCTAATCAAAATGTTATGTTGTTTGCAACTTTTGAAAGCCCCCAAAATAAGGAGGTATATAGTCCACTTTGCTCTTATGAAGGTAAGTTCTTAATAAATAAGGATGGAACCATAGAAAGAATTAAAGCCGATGATAAAGGGCTTGCTAATTTAAAGTTTACTCAGGCTGAAATGGATGAAAAATTAAAAGGATTTAATAAGTAATTATTTATCATAAATAGAAAAAAGATACAGTAAAAGTTTAACAATAGCTTAGAACTTTTACTGTATTTATATGAGATAGTATAGTTTTTTACTATTTATACAGAGCTGCTTTATCTATTGTATTTAATAATTTTAACTTATGTTTTATTACTTCGCTGGCTTTTAAAATGCAGCTAGGAAATATTTCATTTGGCTCATAGGCATTTGGATTTTCTGACATATACATTTTTAGTTCATTGAAGAAGGCGCTTTTTACATCACTTGATATGTTAACTTTACATATACCGAGCTTTGCAGCAGCTGCTACCTCCTCATCTGGATTTCCAGAACCTCCGTGCAGAACTAGAGGAATATTTGTGATAGCTTTAATTTCCTTTATTATGTTTAATTTTAGATTTGGTTTAAAGCCTTTTGGATATAAGCCGTGAGCAGTTCCAACAGCTACTGCTAATGTATCTACGTTAGTTTTTTCTATAAAGTCCTTAGCTTTTTTTGGATCTGTATAAATTACTTCACTTGCACCACCTTCGAAGGACAAGCCTGTAGTTCCGATTGTACCTATTTCACCTTCTACAGATACGTTTACACAATGAGCAATTTCACTTACTTCTTTAGTTATATTTACATTGTCTTCATAAGATAATGTAGATCCATCGATCATTACTGATGTAAAGCCACAGTTAATTGCTCTTATAATATCTTTTTTAGAACCACCATGATCTAAATGAATTACTGTAGGTACCTTTGTTTCATAAGCTGCTCTTTTTACAGTTTCTATAAAAGCATCTGTTAAGTACTGTAATTCAGATGGATGAATTTCAAGAATTACTGGAGCATTTAAGCTTTCAGCACTTTCTATTACAGATTTTAAAATCTCAAGACTTCCTATGTTAAAGGCAGGAACTGCAAATCCGTTTTCTCTTGCAACATTTAAAAGCTCTTTCATATTTATAAGCATGTCTTATTCCTCCACAGTAATTTTTTTCTTTTTTAATAGACCAACACAAAAACATGTTACAAGTGTACCTGAAACTAGAGCAACTATATACATTGGGAGGTTTCCTATTACATTAGGAATAGGGGCTATCCAAATTCCACCATGAGGTGCAAGTGAAGTACAATTAAAGCCTAATGAAATTGCACCTGCAACACCTGAGCCAAGCATTAAGGATGGAATAACGCGAAGTGGATCTGCTACTGCAAAAGGTATTGCACCTTCTGTTATATATGATAATCCAAGTATCCAGCATGATTTACCGGCTTCTTTTTCTTCATCAGTAAATTTATCTTTAAATAATATCGTTGCTAATGCAAGTCCAAGTGGAGGAGTCATTCCTGCCACCATACAAGCAGCAATCGGCGCATATATTCCTGTTGACATTAATCCAATGCAGAAGGTTGAAATTGCTTTGTTTAAAGGACCTCCCATATCTGCTGCCATCATAAGACCACATACAGCTCCAAATAATGCTCCATTGGTTGTGCCAAGTCCCTTTAAGAAATAAGTTAGTGAATCTAAGCAGTATTTTACTGGAGTACCTACAACAAATATCATTACAAAGCCTGTAATAAAAACACTTAATAAAGGAATTATTATAAGAGTTTTCAGAGATGCTACTGCTTTAGGAAGTTTAACATTTTTAATGAGAAAAGCTGTTAAGTATCCTGCAAATAGTCCTCCAACTAATCCTCCAAGAAAACCTGCTCCAAGAAGTTTAGCAAGCATACCGGCAACCATACCGGATACAATACCTTCCTTGCCAGCTATAGAATATGCAATTCCAGCAGCTAAAACAGGTACCATTAATCCAAAAGCAACATCGCCTCCAATTTTATTTAAAGCTCCAGCTATTATATTATAACTTGGATCTTTTGGATCACTTGCGTGTATACCAAAGGCGAAGCTTAAAGCTATTAAAATACCTCCTGCTATAACAAATGGAAGCATTGTGTAAACACCTGTCATTAAATGTTTGTATACTCCAACCTGCTGAGCTTTTTTCTTCTTCTTATGTTCGGCTGCCAGTTCAAAAATTGATACGTCCTCCTTATTAATTACTTCTTCAAGAACTGCCTTGGCATCTCTAACTACTTTATTAATTGAAACTTCTACTAGTTTTTTACCTTCAAACCTGCTTAAGTCTACTTTTTTAGCAGCCGCAATTAAAACTAAATCTGCTTCTGATATATCTTTTTGAGTTAAAACGTTTTCAGGCTCGGAAGCACCTTGGGTTTCTACTTTTATTTGAATACCCAATTCCTTTGCACTTTTTTCCAGTGCTGCTGCGGCCATATAAGTATGAGCAACACCCGTAGGACATGCTGATATAGCTACTATTTTTTTCATTATAATTCCCCCTTATAAAATTAAAATATATTTAATTAGATTAATTCTAATGTTGACATAATCTCATCTTTAGTAGTTGCTTTTTCTAAAGCGTTCCTAAAATCTTCATCAATAAATTTTCTTGAAAGTGTACTAAGTATTTTTAAATGCTCATCATTATTTTGTATTGGAACCGCAATCATAAACATAAAGTTTATTGGCTCATCGTCTATTGAATCGTATTTAATGGATTTTTTTAGTCTTCCAACAGCCACAGAAGCTTTAGTTACATATTTTGATTTTGCATGAGGAATGGCAAATCCAAATCCTATTCCTGTACTAAACTCTTTTTCTCTTTCTAAAACATCCTGTACATATAAATCTTTATTTGTAACAACTCCTGTTTTTTCTAATGATTCAGCTAATAGATTAAAAGCTTCTATTTTTGAATTTGCATCTATGTGGAGTAAAATATTTTCCTTTTTTATGATTTCTTTTATGTTCATGTTATTGCCTCACTCTCTAAATAAAATTTCTAATTCATTTAAATTTTCTACTTTTTTAAGCTTACTTAACAAATTTTCATCAGAAATAATTTCATACAGTTTTTTGAAAAAGTATTTAGTCTGGTCATTATTATCGAAATTTAATGATAGTAACATAACCATGTCAACTTCTTGATCTCCCCAAGGAATTGGTTTTAATAGTTTTATTATGATTAATGATTGTATATTAACTAAATCCTTTGATCCATGGGGTACTGCAATTAATCTTCCAACCGAAGTTGGTGTTTTTTCCTCACGGTCAAATAAACTTTTAGTATAGCCATTTTTTACATACTTGATACTTTCAAGATACTTTCCAAATTTATCTAAAACTTCTTTTCGTGTTTTCATATTTTCTTTAAATATAAAGACATTCTTTTTTAAAAAATCTATTCCCATATGGGAATTAGATAAGTTTAGTTGTTTATTTAGTATCCAATCTTTAATTTTATTGATTTCATTAATCTCTATAAATTCATTTATTTTTATTGAGTTTTTGCTGTCTATTGTTAATGCATTGGTTGAATCTAAAATTAAATCAAAATCACTGAAAGTTTCTTTATTTATTGAATCACTTGTTAATGTTTTAATAATATTAATTTCTTTAATTTCTTTTTTGATAACGCTTTCAAGGTATTTTGATATAGTTATTCCTCCATCGCATATTAAGCAAGTTTTTAAGTATCTTCCTTGATGTATTCTATTAGCGGCAGCTACTACATGCAAGCATATATAACCTATTTCATTGGCATCAAAGTATATACCGCATTCTTTTTCAAGTTCATCTATGGATGTCAAAACAACACTATAAACTCCTGTGTATTCATACTTAATTCTATCGAGTAGTGGATTGTCAGATTTAAGTCCAAATTTTATCCTTCTAATGGCTGGTTTTAAGTGAAGTAATAAATTTTTAAATAATTCATTATCATCAATAAAATTAATTCCTAAATAATTGCTGATACTTACTATGAATTTCTTAACCATTACCGTATTTTTTGATTTTATGTCCTCATAATTTATGTTATCCTTTTGATTTCTAGATGATAGGATATATGTTGTAATTTCATATATTTCATCTGTACTAATTTTAATTTTAAAGTTTTGCTCTAAATTAATTGATATAATTTGTGCTGCTAGAAATTCATTGATGTTTTTTAAGTAAGCATTATTATTTATAATTTTTTTACCGATTTTTATCCTTGATACCAGTATGCTTAATTTAATAAGTAAAGTGTAAAAATCATTTTCTGTAAACTTGTTGTTTAGCACATTTTCTGATAAATTTATACATCTTATAATACTTTTTATATTCAGCTCATTAAAGATAGTTTGAATTTTTGTATACATTTCTTCTGTTAGCCTAGTATCATAGATATTTTTTGTCTTTTTAGTATCCTTGTCTGAAAAAATAGTATTGATGCATAATTCCTTAAACGCTTCTCTTATAGTCCTTTCGTCACCACATATGGTAATTCCAAAATTCTTTTTTTTGATTAAATGTATATTCATTTTTTCTAAATATGCGGAAATTTTATCAAGTTCATTAATTATGCTTGTCTGACTTTTATGAAGTTCTTTAGAGAATGTTTTTGTAATGTATGGATCTTTACTAGTAAAAAGGATTCTCAATATACAAGATGTACAATCATCATTAAATACATTTTTATTTGGATTTGATAATTCTAAAACTCTTTTAACTTCTAAAATATCTTCTTCTGAGCCAATTATCTTAATTCCTTTATTTTGTTTTTTTTCAATGGAACATTTTTTTAAAAGCGTTTTCATTTCATCAGAATTAATATAATTGTAAACGGTTTTTTTAGATACATTTAATTTTTTTGCTATATAATGAACAGTAGTGTAGTCTGATTCTTGTGTAAGAATCTCTAAAATATAATTTAAATTGTCATCCTTCATATTCTACCCATCCTTGCTCTAATAAACTGTTTATTATGCATCTATCCCTATTACGTCATTAATATTATCATACAAAGAGTTCTACATTCAACGCCATAAATCGCTATTTTTTTTCCACTTTACGAATAAATGTGGCAATTCAATAGTAAAAGTTGCTGCTTTTCAATATGATAAAAATATCATGGATACCTGATATACAATACTTTTACTGATTTAAAACCTATAAAAACTAAAATGTGTGAAAAACCTAAAAGAATTTAATCAAAGTATGATTTTATAACCCATATATTAAATTGAGACTAATAAAAATGGAGAATATATATGGGACTAGTTATATCTGCAATATTATTTAGTTTAGCTTCTAATTTAGATAATGTAGTTATAGGAATTGCATATGGCATTAAAAAAATAAAAATAAATATGGCAGCAAATCTTATTATAGCCGTTGTTACATCTGTGGGAACATTTTTGTCCATGTCAATAGGAAAATATATATCGCACTTTTTGCCACATTTTATAGCTAATGTATTGGGTGCTGGAGCTATTACTATTTTAGGTGTGTATTTTGTAATTCAAAGTATAAGAAAGCTCATAAATGATAAGAATTCAAAGGAAATTGCTCTAAAAAATACTTCTGAGATGATTGAATATGCCGAGAAATCGGATTTAGATAGATCGGGAGATATTAGCCTTAAAGAGGCACTTCTAGCAGCCTTCGGGTTAACCTTTAACAATATAGGTACTGGAGTAGCTGCAAGTATAACTGGAGTTAATATAACAGTTACAGTTGCAGCTACATTTATACTGAGTATCCTTACAATTAAATTTGGTGAAAGTGTAGGAAATCACGTACTTGGTCAATTCTTTGGCAAGTATTCACCATTATTTTCAGGAATACTCTTAATACTTCTTGGTGTTATTGAATTTTTAAATTAAGCTTTTAAATTAGCCAATTGAATCTTGTGTGCAGTAAATATAGGTCTAGTGAAATTTGAAATTCAATATTCTTTATACGGCAGCACTTTTTGGTGTGTCCGTGGAATCTGCATTGTTTTTTCTAGACCTTATATTGCAGCTTATAATTCCCACTAATATAAGTATTATTCCAATTAATTGAGGTATACTTATATGCTCTGACAAAACCAGTACAGACATGGTAACCGCCACAGGAAGCTCAGAAGCAGACAGTATGCTGCCAAGGCTTGGTCCAATGTGAGGTAGTCCAATTGAAAATAAAAGTGGAGGAAGAGCTACTCCAAATAAACCGAGAATTAATCCATAAGGAGTTAATCCTTTTAATACTGAAAAGTGAAATAAAAACGTTGGTGGAAACAGTGCACAAACAACTATTAAAGAGCCAGTAGATAAAAGAGCACTTTTTAATACCGGTGGAATATCATTTTCAACTGAACTACTAAAGAACATAGAAGTTGAATATGATAAAGAAGCAAGCAGTCCAAAGATTATTCCCTTTACAGAAATAGCAGCTCCTTGATGTGTAAGCACATTTGCAGCCAAAATTGAACCTACTACTAAAATGAATATTGAAATAAGCTTTTTCTTTGTAGGTTTTTTCTTATTGAATATCCAATCGAAAAGTGTTCCAATCCATACAAATTGAAATAAAAAAATTATTGCCATTGAAGCATTAAGTGTCTTTAATGATTGATAATAAAATAAACCTGTTAAGCCGAATGGAACCCCGGCTAATAGTAGCTTTAAAATTTGTTTTATGGTTAATTTCTCTTTTTTTGTGAATATAACAACACCATAAATAAGTAGTGTCCCAAAAAAATACTCTGCACTTGTTACTTCTGGTGATGAGAAACCTGCTGAATAGGCGAGCTTAACAAAGGTTGATAATATTCCATAGCAGCAGCCGCCTAAAAAAACTAATAATGCATAATACCAATTTTTCAAAAGTATTACCCCTTTCTTTAAACATAAAAAGCCACACAATTGTTTATAAACAATTGTGTGGCGAAAATAGAATTCATCTAAAAAAATCCACATCCTAAAAGGTTTTGGTATTTAATTGACTATTAAAGTATAAAATCAATTATTTAAATTGTCAACAGAATCTAACTAAAATTGATCTTTTGAGTAAGTAAAAGCTGTATCTACATTGTTTTCAGGATTATAAGTTTCTAAAATTTTGCCATACCTTTCCCTGTAATCGTTATCTACTTCTAGCTGAGGAATTACTTTAGTTGCTTCTTCGAAGAAGTGTTTTGAGCCGCGGCCCATTTCTTTTCCACGTTTTGTGTGCTTATCTAAAGCAACATCAGGTATAACAGGTTTTTTACCCATAGCAAATCCTTTGATTATTATATTTTTTAAATAATCACTTGACCTATCCTTAGTGCTTTCACATAATATACGAATAGCATGAATGAAATATATAGGTTGGTCACCATCATCATATGGGAAGTTTTTTCTCATTTCGTTCATTGCATTAACATAAATTGAAGCATTTAAGTTGCCAAATCCTATATCTTCAACTGATATTGTAAGTAAACGTCTCCATAGTTTATCAAGTAATTGAGGAGAACTTATATACAGTTCATATGCAAATTCACAGGCTTCTTCAACCTTTGATCTTCTAATGGATTTTTGTAAAGATGATATTATTTCATCTGCTGCAAATCCATTTCTTGTTTTTATTTCTGACCATGCACTATAACTCATTATACTCACTCTCTTTCATTATATGTTTTTATTAATTTAAGATTTTATATTTGAGTTGCCAAATTAATTTTAAATTAAATTAATATGTTATTCAAGTAATGAAAGTACTATTTGATTAATTTAATATGGAAAGATATTTATAAGCATGTAATGTATTAAACAGGGTTAGTATTAATTATTAATATTATATATTAATATAAGGGCTAACCCTAATGCTATATTTTAGTACTATAATATAACTAAAAGTGAAAGATAAATGAAATTCAGATGGGGACAGTAGAAAAGGTACTAAATGGAGGGTAGAATTAATAGTTAAAAGGAGCCATTGCGCCAATGATTAACAAATAGCTCCTTTTGTTACAATATATAGATAACGTTATCATAGTTACCAAGCACTAATTGGAAGAGCTGATATAGTGCTAAAGCCTGCAAATGACATATATAGTCCTGCAATAAAAATAAATAAAAGTAAAGTTTTCATACTTAATTTATGATTTTTAAAAAACACAATAATCATATCCTTTCATATATAATTTAATGTATTTATAAATTTTTTATGGTTTTATAGTCTTATATTAAATTTGTATTTTTTATGAAACACAACAACCACGTTCTCTCACATATGATTTCATGTAGTTATGAATTTCTCTTAATGATTCATAGTCTTTTTTATCTAAGTAGTAGTCTATTAGCTTGTTTATGAATTGCAAATTTATTTTTTCACCTTTACCTATAACTGATAAAAATATGTCTTTAATTTCGTTAATTCTTTTATCATCTTCATCAATAACATATATATCAAATAAATCAGAAAGTGTATTATTCGCTATACTATATTGATTGTATAATTTAGCATAATCTAAAGATTTTAAAAAATATGCTTTTGCGAGCTTTAGATCATTTAACTTTTTACATAATTTTGCTGTTTCACAATATATTTGTGATACACGTTTTGAGGATTGAGATATTCCATCAATATTTTCTGAAATGTCCTTTAAATATTTTCTGGCCATATCAACATTATCGAGTTTAATGTAGGTATCTACTAAATTAAATAATGCTATTATGTATGATTCATGATTATCTTTGCTTAAAGAGTTAATTACTTGGTTGAATATGCTTAAACTTTTATCATATTCTTTAAGATATTGGAAACAAACACCTTCTTGCTCTAAAAGTTCATAATATTTATCCATATTTATTTCCTTAACTATACTTTCAATCTTTTTTAATTGCAAAAGTGCTATTCTGTACTCTTTTATTTCTATATAGCACAAAGAACTATTAAAAATAAATATAGAATAGTATTCCTTGCTCATGTTAGGAAATCGTTTTAAGGCAAAATCACAACATTTTATATCTTCCTCATATTTATTCATGTAATAATAGACCATTGATAGTTTCCTGAAGATAGATACTAGCTTTTCATTATGAACGTTACTATTTATTAATGCTTTGGCCTTTTCATAATACAGTGAGCTTTTGTACAAATCATTATTTCTGAAAAAATAGTCACCAGCAAGTTCAAAAATAGCAATTTTCTTATCTAATAAATCCCAATTAGCCATGAAATTTTCAACTTGGTTTAGCTTATAAGTAAAGCTATCGTCTTTATAAAAACTTAAATCCTTAAGTTCAGCTATATACTTATCTAGCATTTTATCAGCCTGTGATTTTTCATCTTCCATTAAATATTCTACAGTTTCATCAATCCTAATATGTCTTTTAGTACAAATATTTTTTAAGTTTTTTATTACAGTTTCAGCTACACTTTTAGTGAGATTGGCTTTTCCATGTTCTATTTGGCTTATTAAATTTCTAGTCACATCATTGCCAGATACTTCTTCCTGCTTTACGTTGTACTTTTGTCTTAAATTTTTAAGTTTATCAGCTACAGATATTATTCCATCAGCCCCCATAAATATCACTGCCCCTCTAGTGTAAAAATTGTTTGTTACTATTATATAATTATAGCATTAAATATATTTTATGTAAATATAAAACAAAATTAGTTATAATTTATAATGGAAAAAATTGCTCTATTTCTGCAGAATTTTAGGTACATTCGTGGTATATTTAATATTACTATTTCCTGTTATAATAAGAGTAAGAAAAAAACAGAAGAATAAATGCAGAAAGGATTTCAAAAATGGTTAGGAAAAAAGCTAAGAAAATCGGGATAATAAAACGTTTACTGTTATGGATTTTAGCACTAATTTTAATTTTTAGCGCAATTGTCTATTTTAAATATTCTTCAACAGTTAAGACTTTGTATCATAATGCTAGTGTGAAAGTAAATAATTGTTCGGATAAGACCTTTAAAGATAATGCATATTCTTTGAACAATGGTAGATCATTATACTTGCAATCTCAAGAGATTCCGGATAATGTAAAGAATGCATTTGTTTCTATTGAAGATAAAAGTTTTTATAAACATGGAGGCGTAAGCATACAAGCTGTTCTTAGAGCTGTATATTCATACTTTGCAAATGGCGGTAAGATAACCCAAGGGGGTAGTACTATTACTCAGCAATTGGCACGAAATGTGTTTTTGAATTTTGATAAAGACTACAAAAGAAAAATAGAAGAGATGTTTATTGCAATTAATCTTGAAAAAAAGTTTACGAAAGATCAAATATTGGAGTTCTACATAAACAATATTAATTTTAGTAATGGTGCATATGGTATCGAAGCAGCTTCAGAGAAGTATTTTAGTACGGATTGCAAAAATTTAAATATTTCTCAAATATGCTTATTAGTTGCTATACCTAATAGTCCGGAGTATTATAATCCTATAAAGCATTTAAATAATACAATAATGAGAAGGAATTTAATATTAAAAAAAATGAGAGAATATGATTATATAACTGAAAAGCAGTATCAGGATGCTGTAAATTATAAGATAGTTTTAACTTATAAGAAATGATGTGAATAGGGGGAATAATAAAATGAAAAGAAAATTATGTATAGTTTGTCTTATTTTTATGATTGGAATACCAATTCTTCTAACTAGAGTCAGTAAGTATGATAGAATTCCCCATAGTAGGCCTATTAAAATTGTTTTAAAGAAGGGTATTTCAGAGCAAATTAAAAGAAAAAATAGATTAAGACAGATTAGAGCTGAAAAGATTTATTTATATAATACATTACCTGAAATTAGAAGAGCAAAGGTAATTGCCCATAGGGGACAGGGATTTGGTGGACAAGAAAATTCACTAGGAGCTCTTGAAGATTCAATGAAAGCTAAAGTGGATTATGCAGAAATTGATGTCCAGGAGACAAGAGACGGAAAAGTAGTATTGATGCATGACGAGAACCTTAAAAGGCTTACTGGTTTAAGTGCGGACGTTAACCATCTCACATATAAACAAATTGAAAGATTAAATATAGCACCGCCGTTACACAGGAATGATGTAGTGAGGATTCCTACACTGGATAGAGTAATAAAAAAATGTAATAATAGGCTCAATTTAATAATAGAAATAAAACCATATGGGAATACAGAAGATCTTACTAATAAAGTAGTTAAAATTATTGAGGATAACAACTATGTCAATCAGTGCAAAATTCATTCTGTAAGCTATGGAATTCTATTACAGGTTAAAAGGCTAAATCCTAATATACAAACAGGCATTATTGTTTGTGGACGTACAAGTGGTTTATGTTCGATGAATGTGGATTTCTACAGTATAGAAGATGATGTACTAAATAAGAATTTGGTTAATGATATTCATGCTGTAAATAGAAAAGTATATGCTTGGACTGTTGATGGAAAAGCAGGCGTTAATAACATGCTAGGCTTGGATGTTGATGGGATCATATCAAACAAGCCTCGATTGTTAATGAATATAAAGAAAAAGAAAGTTATTCATAAAATATAGGATGGCAGTAACAGTGATTTGGAACATTAAAATAATTCTATAAATCTAAGGTAAAAAAATCTTAAAATCCTAAGAGTTTTCAATAACTCGCTGAGAAGATGCTCAGACAAATTGAAAACTCTAAGTATTTTAAGATTTTTTTACCAAGATTTATTAGAATTATTTTAAATCGTTCCAAATCACTGTTGCTGCCATTTAAGGAAAGGACAAGGAAGAAATTCCTCCGTGCCTACGGAATTTTAGGAAAGTTATCATACATTGAGGAATTGGTTAAATGAAAAACCAACTTCCGTTTGCTTGATTTTTGCATAATTAACTACCTCATGTCCTAATATACCATATAATTTATCTATAGCTTCTTTTACAGCTGCTTTACTGCAACTTTAGCTTTAAATATATCTTTTCACTCTTACACGTAGTTATTGTGTTGCAAGAGTTACAAACATAGGGGTAACGGTTAATCTTAGAGAATATTCATTACAAGTCCTATAACAGTTTATAAGTCTACATTTCTTATACTGCTTGCCGAAATTACTATTACACAAATTTGTTTTAATACAACTTATTCGATTTTGATCTAATCCATATTCAATTATAAGACGATCTTCTATTCTAAGGTGTTTCCTTTGCATAGCTTATTATTTTACATAATTAAGCTTCCTAATATGCTTAGAGCAAATATCAATCAAAGTTAATTATATCAAATAATTTGAAAGACGAGGCTGTCGCACTAAATAAAAAAATTGCTACCTAAGTTTGGGGTTTTAGCGGAAAAAATATGCCACTAAAAGGTTTGAGGTCGGCACGACCGAAGTGTGGGGTGCTGACATCGCTTCGCCCGTCAGCAGGTGATGGGTTTCACCTTCGGCAAAAGATTATAGATACCTTTCCTCCGTTTTACTATGGAAAGCTTTTAATTTAAATTTTAGATTTTCGGGAGCGTTAGCGGAAGAAAAACATCAATAACCTTCGCCACAGGCAAACCCCTCACCTATTAACGAACGTAGCAATGTTAATATCCCACACTTCAGCTTTAGCTGATTACAACCTTTTTCATCTCGATAGATGACGAAACCCCCCCAACTTGTGTCGCTTTATTTTTAAACTACGAATTATTAATTTTTAATGCGACAGCCTCACTTTTCAATTAACAAAAAATATTTACATATATACATTTGTTTTAATTAATATGTAATAAATAGTTTTACTTTATTTAAATAGAAACTGTTACACATATTTACATAAAACCTATTCTATGAGATAATAATACAGTTAAAAGTGGTATGAATCAACTTGCATATGGAATAAGCACACTTAAGGGGAATATGGCATAGGTTAATGATATGGAAGATAATATGGGTAACCTCAGTGATGCATTTTCAAAGTCGATCAGCCTAGTAATATCAATTATTTACATGGATAAAATTTAAAATAGAAGGAGGTGATAAATATGAAATCATTAAATAGCAAAAAAGATTTATGGACAGAATTATCAGTTGAAGAACTTGAAAAAAGAGAAGAATATGCTTCAACTTATTGCTTTGAGTGCTTCAATTGTTTTGATTGCTTCACTTTCTTTAATTGCTTCACTCTTAATACTAAATAGGACAAGCTAGTTGTGAAGTATGGTATTTGAGATGAATTATTTCTATTTTTATTAAAAAGTTCATGCTAAAGTGCATTATAACAAAGATAGCAGAAGAATAAGTGATAATATATTTAGTTGTATTTTGGAAATTAAGGTCTTTCAAAATACAATTCTTCTGCTTTTTTATTTTTAGCAATATTTTTATCAAGAGAATTATAATAAGGGGGAAATAAAAGTGATTTTAACGAAGAACATACTAAAGTATTCTTTAAATGATAATAATACTTTAGTAATTAATACTATGTCGGGTGCATTCGATATAATAGATAATGAAACAAAGAAGAAGATTGAAATGATAAAGAATGGTACATATGAAAGTAATAGTGATGACAAAGATTTAATAAATACTTTAAAATCACGTGGATACTTATATAATGATGTTGATGAAGAAAATAATACAATAAATAAATACAGAATTTTAAATAATAAATTAGAAATGCTTACAAAAAACAATAGCTTTACTATATGTCCAACTATGGGATGTAATTTAAGATGTACATATTGTTTTGAAACGAATGATTTACATAAAGAGTTTCAGGTTATGTCAGATGGGCAGCTTACTACTATATTAAATTACATAAAAGAAGTAGTAAATGAAAATAGAAAAGCAGACAATCAAGCAAGAAAAAAAACAGGAAAAACTTCCATTTCTCTTTTTGGAGGAGAACCACTCTTAAAAACCAATTATGAAGTTGTTAAAAGGATACTACAATTTTCAAGTGATTTAGGAGTTGAAGTGAAAATAATTACCAATGGAACAACAATTAAATTTTACGAAGGGTTGCTATCAAAGTACTCTAAAATTATAAAAATACAAATTACATTGGATGGAAATAAAGAAATACATGACAAAAGACGTATTAGAGCTGATGGTACAGGCTCATTTGATGAAATATGTGACAGTATAGATGAATTGGTTAAATTAAATATTTGTGCAGCTCTTAGGATAAATATAGATAAGGAAAATATAAAATCATTATACAAATTGATAAATCTAATTAAAGATAAAAAATGGAATGAAGCTAAGAATATCATTACATATGTATCACCAGTATTGGACTTTAGTAAAAATGATACAACATTTAAAGAAAGTGAATTACTTACTAAGATAAATGAACTTTGTCCTGATTTAGGCAAATCAAATGCGGTAATTAAAAGGATAGTATCTCCTGTAATAAATTATTTGGATACATTTCTTAACTTAGATGTTAAAATGAAACCCTGGAAAGTGAACTATTGTGAGGCTACATCTGGAACTAGTATCATTTTTACACCTAATGGTAGAATAAGTACATGTTTACTGATAGCTGGAAAATGTAAAAGTGACATAGGAACATTTGATGAAAAAGGCATTTATTTCGATGAGCATATGACGAAATTATGGTTTGAAAGAGATGTATTTAGAATACCAAAATGTAGAGAATGTAAATTTAGATTTATATGTGGAGGAGGATGTCCAGTAGAAGCTATTGACGTAAATAATGATATAGACTGCGCTGTTTGCAGTGATATTGAGAAAACATTACAAGTCTATATAGATTCTATAAAAGATAAGATATTAGAGAAATATGGAGTATAATTATGGAATATGACTTTTTGAAAATCAAAAGCTATCAGGAAAGAATTGAAAAGGAATCAGGTGGCAAGAAAGTATATATACTGTCATTTGGTGAGGAACATCATATGAAAGTATCTCCATTAGCAAAAGAAATAATGGATTGCTTTGATGGAAAAAAAACTGGTAAAGAAATAATTAATGAACTTCATTCTAAAAATATAATGTTTGAACACTCAGACTTTATTAAGTTTGTTAATGACATATTGATAAAAAATTCACTGCTGGAGGGAATGAATTTCAATTCGGTAAGAAAAAGCAAAAGTAGGTTGTGGATTCATATACCGCTGATTTCTTCAAGTAAGTTTAAGAAATTATATAATATCTTAAAGTTTTTTTATCAGAAAAATGTATTCATTACAACAGTAAGTTTAATTGCAATATGTATTGGATATAATTTAGTTAATGATATACTGAATGGTTCATTAAGGATAAATGTAAAAGAAACTAATTCAGTAGGAATATTATGCTTTTTATACTTTTCGCTAATAGCTCACGAATTTGGGCATATTACTGCGGCTTCAAAATATAACGTGGAATCTGGGGATATTGGAATAGGTATGTACTTATTTAATCCAGTAGTATATGTTGACATGACAAACTCATGGAGATTAAGTAAAAAGGCTAGAGTATTAACAGATATCGGTGGGGTGTATTTTCAAAATATAATGGTAGTTCCATTGACATTATTAGCCATTATTACAAATAGCTATACAATAAGGGTATCAATAATGGCAGTGGTATTTATGTCTTTAATAAACTTCATGCCATTTTTAAAGTTAGATGGTTATTGGTTATTAACAGATTCTTTAGCACTAATAAATGTAAGTGAGAAGTCCGTGAGCTTTGTAAAAAATTCAATACATATGATTTTTAAGGAACATAAGCTTAATTTTATTAGCAATAAAAGTAAATTAAATAGTAAGGATTTAGTCTATTTTATATATGGTGTGTTATATTTAACCTCAACATTAATTATGTTTATTTTGGGAATTTCAATGAGCATAAGTTTAGTAAAAAATTATACAGAATTAATTAGAAAAATACATTTAATTATTTACGATATATGCAACTTTAATATAAGAGCTTCTCTTTCGAATATTAATAATATATTCTTTTCGATTTTGCCATTATTTTTTATAGTATATTTTATTTGTGAGTTTATTAAAGGAATTTTTAGTAAATTAATAAAGGAATAACTATTACTTAGGAATACTCATCACATCTTGAGAAGCAGAAGGAAGCTGTTTACCAAATCCTTATGCTTCTAATTATTCATTTTTTAACTCTTAACTTTTAATTCTTCATTTTTTATTTCTTTTATAACGTTGTTCAAAAATGATTTTATGCTTGTGTATACAGCAGAAGAAAGATCCCTTGCGTTTAGTTCGTTGCGTGCAAGTAGATGTTTAAGAACATTAATCATGCATTCCTCATTGTATGCTGGCGCTTTATCATTATTATCTTGATACTCAATTGCTGCGTCTAAAAGACCTAGTGAATCCCTGTCAGATGGAGAAAGAGTCTTTGAATAATCCAGAAACTCCTTTATTACATGCCCTGGTGCTGAGGGTGGCGGAAACATTACAAGTCCACAATTTTGTTTGACCCACTGGAGGGATTTTCCTTTAAAATTTTTGTCAAAAAGCTCATATAGAATCATATCTCCTTCTCTGTCACATTCAGGTTCACTTTCAATATCCTTTAACATCAAATCTTCTGAGTCAGGCTTATTAATAGCATTTTCTAATTTAGTTGAAAAACCTGTACTAGGGACTTTATTATTTTTGGTTACTCTATTAAAGGTTGGAGAAGTACTTGTAGGTCTTATTTCCATATTGTCGCCTCCACTTATTGAACCGTTATTGTAATAGAATCACTAAATGATGGATATACAAGAGAACCACCTCTATATGTTGGATTTGATGATTCAGTACATACTTTAATAGTATGTTTGCCTGGAGTTAAATTATCAACAGGATAAGCATTTATACTACCATAAGCCTCTTGGCTGTCTTGATATGTCAAAAAATAATTAAAATCTTCAACAGGATTTCCGTAGTATTTACCATCTACAAAAAAGCTCGGTCTGTTTCCGTAACCTATTGATTCTGTATATATATAAGCAGTTGATCCATATACAGGGTCTTTTTCAGCTACGGATGTTGGTAAATATTCGTCCTTTCCATAGCTATTTCTGACAGCATCATAAGAATACCCTATAATATTAAAACTACTTAAAGCTGGTGCTTCTTCTGCAAATACTTTTTGATTGCCGCATGTTGAAAAAATTCCAACGAATAATAATAAACTCATACAAAAAATTGAAAAAATTCTTTTCATGTAAATTACATCCTATATTTTATAATTAATTACTAATATACATAATCGTATTCTATATGTAAAACTTAAGGTGATTTACAATGACAAATGGCTATTGAGCATTATGTAAAGAAATTAAAAGCTTTGGATATTAAAAACACTAAAATTAGGGTTAGATTCTGGCAAAACATTAAAAATAATAACCTTTGCTAGAGTCTAACCTTAATTTTACATATTGAACTTTTTTTATATTGACATATTTTTCTTTTAATAAATCCAGAACTTATAGTATTTATGCTTATAAAATACTGTTTTGTTCCTTAAATTCCTAAAAGTGTATTTTTACTGGCATCAATATTTAATTATCTATCATAGTAAAAATGACTTCCACGTCGATCTGGCATAATCCTTTTAAATCTTCTTACGTTATAATCAGAAGACTCATTAGAACTTAACGTTGTAGTACTAAAGGATTCTCCATCTGAACCAAGCGAAGAAGGTGAAATCATAATGGTATTATCGTTACTTGATACCATAGCAACAGGTTTAGCATTATTAGCTGAGGCATTTAAAGGTTGTCCATTAACTAATGCTGATTGATATTGAATGGTACCCATATTGGCTAAAGGAAATAATTGATCATCTTCACTAGAAGGATCTTCACTAATCCACTCTGCTGATGTTCCAATTCCTTGAATGTAAGAAGGATCTAAGGTTACTGATATAGTTTTTGTTTCAATTTTATTATCAGGAGTATTGGCTGTAAAAGTTAAATTCCATACTGAGCTTGAATCCTGGGCTTTAGATATATTAACATTAATTTTTGATCCAATAGGAACACTCATCACTTCTTGAGAAGCAGAAGGAAGTTGTTCCCAAAATACTTCTGCTACTGGTTGTCCATTTTCTAGCTGCTCCATTGTACCCATCTGAAGGAGGTCTGAAGATGTTACCCCGCCTAAACCAATCCATTGTGCAGCTGCTGAATTTGAGCTACCTTCTGAAATATTAGGTACTATCCAACTACCAGAAACACTATTATAACTGTTATTGGAATTAGGAGTATCTATATATCCTGCCCAATTTTTTGACCCCTCTGTACTTGCGGGTAAACTTGTAACTGTCGATGTATTCTGAGGTTTAGCATTTTGAGTACTATTATTTTGCCAATTATTAGAATCACCTGTTGTATGCAATTGCCAGCTAGTTTTCTTGTGTATTTGTCTTCTAATTAAATTTCGCTTAGGAAAATAGCTAGATAAAACATACTGTTTTTGTGAAGGATTTTTGTAAGAAAACTTATTTATAAACGCTAAATTTCCCAATACTACTAATGCTGATAATGATAGCATTAAGACTTTCTTTGATGAATTTCTCATTGAATATCCTCCCTTAAAGTAAAATTAAGAATTAAGAAAGAAGAATTAAAAATGAAGAATGATTTTCTGCCGCTTTGCTCTGGAAAACCTACATTCACTCTTAACTCTTAACTTTTACTGATTATTTGAATTATTATTTTTACTGAAGCTTCCGTGCAGCTCCTGCCATACAGTATTTGCTTGATCTTGAGTAATTGTGCCATCTTGAACTAGTTTATTTAATGGATTAAAGTTTTGTCTATTTCCATTAGTATTATTTTGATTATCTTTATTTTGTCCACCTCTATTATGTTGTCCGCCGTTACCACGTTTTCTTGTTGTCAAGGTTGTTAGGATTTTATCTGATTGAGTTTGATTGATTGTTCCCTTTGATACAAGGTCCTTTAGTTTTTCCTGATATTTTTGTTTCATCTGCGATACATCAAATTTTTTTGAACTATTTGATGATCCATTAGAGGCAGAAGCACTATTTTTTTGGCAGCCAGCTAATAGAAATATAGCTAAACTGACAGTAAATAAAAGCATGACTATTTTTTTAAAAGATTTTGATTCCTTCATGGGAAATTCCTCCTGATACAGCCCCTAATATATGTAAGAGCATTTAATTTAATATGAGAATATTATATTTTTATTTTGTGACGGTTATTTGTCAGGGCAGTTAATAAAGTATTAATAAAATATTACAATATATTGCAGCTCAATTTAAAAGAGTAACATGCATAAGAAGTTAGTATTTTGTTTATAAATTATTAATGCTTTTTATAAAAGTTTTATAAATACGGTTTTTTACGTATTATCCACTATTTCCTTTACTTTTAAATACATTTATATAATTTTAAGACAATATTTTTCGAATATTTTTAATGATGGCTCTTATTATTAAAATATAGTATATATCGTATATATCAGTGCCCAATTAACGTTAAATAGGCATAATTTACTTAATTAAATCAAGTAAAGTTGTGTCAAAAAATGTCGATAGTATAAATACTTAAAAAAGCTTAGGAGGAATAAATTCATGAACTTCAATAAAATAAAGCTGTCAAACAAGTTAATTATTGGTTTTTCTTTAATGACTATTTTGGTAATGAGTGCATCTTTATTATCAATATTTAGGCTACATCAAATTAATGGAACAATTGGTAAGATGGCTAATACGGAAAATAAGAAATTAAGCTTGTCGTACAATATGAGAGGTAATATTAATAAAATAGCAATAAGTTTGAGAAATATAGCCATTTCTAATGATAAGGATTACATGGAAAAAGAAAAAAAAGTTATGGATGAAAGTATGACAAGTTATACTGAAAGTGAAAAACAACTTGGTAATCTTGTTTATACGGAAAAAGGTAAACAAAAGTTCAGCGAGATACAAAAAAATCGCGAAGCTGCATTTACAGTTTTTAATGATGCATTATTAAAAAGCATGAAGGTTGGAGTAACTAATGAGGAGCTTCAAGGCATTCTTGCTGAATTAGATAAGCCACAGAATAATTTGATTACAAGTATACAGGATATGATAAACCTGCAGGATAAATTAACACGCAGCGAAGCACAGGTTTCACAAGATATAACAGCGGCTTCTACTACACAATTAATTATATTTTTAATTGTAAGTATTATTTTGGGTATAGTACTTACATACCTTATTAGAAAAAGTATTGTAAATCAAGTTAAAGAAGTAATGGAGGGTGCATCAAAATTATCTAAAGGTGATCTTAATTTTGAGATGAAGGTAGCTGCTCAAGATGAAATAGGGAAGACTATTACTGGATTAAATAGTGCTGTTGAAAAACTTAACGAAAGCATGCACTCAATTAAAGATGAAAGTGAGAGTATTTTGAAAAGCAGCGAACTTACAAATGAAATGTTTTCCGAAGTAAGTGGTCAAATTCAGCAGATATCAGCAGCTACAGAAGAAATATCGGCAGGAATGGAAGAATCTTCCGCAGCAGTTGAGGAAGTTACATCAATGGCAACTACAGTACAAGAAGAAGTTAATGTTTCTACCCAAAATGCACGTCAAGGTTTAAATGTTGCACTTGATATACAGGAAAGAGCAGTGGCGGTAAATAATGATTCTATAAGGGCAAGAGGAAATGCAGAAAATATATACCAGGATGTAAAGGCAAAATTGGAACAAGCATTGGAACAGGCAAAGGTTGTAAGTGAAATATCAGAAATGGCAAAGAGCATAGATGAAATAGCCAATCAAACAAATCTTCTTGCATTAAATGCAGCAATAGAAGCTGCGAGAGCTGGAGATCAAGGAAAGGGATTTGCAGTTGTTGCTGAGGAAGTAAGAAAACTTGCTGAACAATCGTCAAATACAGTTTCTGAAATTGAAGGTAAAATTAGTACAGTATTAAGTGCAGTAGGAAAACTTTCAGATTCGTCACAAAATATTTTGGTATTTATTGAAAAAGATGTTCTTAAAGATTATGATAAATTAATTTCAATTACTAGTGAATATAAAAAAGATGGAGATACATTTAAAGACATAATAGAGAGGTTTGCGGATATTTCTAAAAATGTCTCTGATTCCATAAATCAGATTACAAAAAGTATGGAGGATGTTTCAGTTTCAGTTTCAGAAGTAGCAAAGACCTCTGGAGACATTGCATCAAATGTTATGAAGGTAAATAATAAAAATGATTCTATAATTGTTGAATCAAATAAGAATGCGGAAATTGCTTTGAGATTAGAAAAGCTTATTGATGGATTTAAAATAAAGAAAGGGAAGTAACCTTGATTTGGAACATTAAAAAAATCCTATAAATCTAAGACTTAAAAATCAAAAAATCCTAAGATATTTCAATAACTCGCTGAAAGGATGCTCAGACAAATTGAAATAACTAAGTATTTTATGATTTTTAAGTCAAGATTTATTAGGATTTTTTTAAATTGTTCCTTCATCAAGGTTACTTCCCTTTAGGAGTAAAGCAAGGAAGAAATTCCTCCGTGCCTACGGAATTTTGGACGTAAATAATGTGTATTAGGCATAATTAGTTTGTGAGGTGCTGACATTGCTTTGCTCGTCAGCAGGTGATGTGATGGTGGCCAAAGCCTTGTATATGATAATAACTAAGTATTTTATGATTTTTAAGTCAAGATTTATTAGGATTTTTTTAAATTGTTCCTTCATCAAGGTTACTTCCCTTTAGGAGTAAAACAATGAAAAAATTCCTCCGTGCCTACGGAATTTTGGGCGTAAATAATGTGCATTAGGTATCACTGGTTTAGAGGTGCTGACATTGCTTTGCCCGTCAGCAGGTGATGGAGATTAGCCAAAGCCTTGTATATGATAATAACTAAGTATTTTATGATTTTAAGTCAAGATTTATTAGGATTTTTTTAAATTGTTCCTTCATCAAAGTTACTTCCCTTTAGGAGTAAAGCAAGGAAAAAATTCCTCCGTGCCTACGGAATTTTGGGTGTAAATAGAGTGTACTGGCCGTTATTAGTTTGTGAGGTGCTGACATTGCTTCGCTCGTCAGTAGGTGATATGTGCACCCAAGTCTTGTATATGATAATATGTAAGTATTTTATGATTTTTAAGTCAAGATTTATTAGAACTCTTTTAGGCATCTGAAAGAAAATAACAAGTTCATATTGTGAAATAATTTTGTGTAATACGAGGAAACTGGTTCTGCTAATACTAGACAGTCTTAGTGGGGTCAGTTGACGAAATGTTACGCAAAATTAGTCACTAGATGGACTTATTATTTTTTTGAAGATGACTTCAATCATCAATGTTAATTTGCTTTTGAAGTAACGCAAGGTGAAAATTCTTCTACTCTTTCAAGCCATTCTTTAATCAAGGAATCGAATAGTTCCTTTTGTTCCATTTGCAGGCCGTGTCCTGCCATGTCAAGTACTGCGAAGGTTGCTCTAGGATAGTTTTCTAAAATGCTCCAGGCATCTTTATATCCTACATGATCATCCTGGCGACCTAGGAGCATGAGAGTTGGTTTTGTAAATTTTTTATTTATGTCATCAACTTTAAAAGAAAATTCAAATCCGCCGGCATCAAGGTTCTCTAGAAAATCAATGTCTGCTATTTTTATCCCTGAAAGTACTTCATCTCTATATCTTTCCCATTTAGGTTCATCCTGTACAACCTGTATAGAATCAAAGGATTTTGCATCTCTAGGATCTAGCTTCGATAATAAATCAGTATCCCTTTTTAAAACAATATGTGGTGGGACATTTCGTTTCTTTTCATCTAAAAAAATGGCTGGACATATTAATAGTAAACCATCTATTCTTTCTGCCATTTTGTAAATTACACCTCTTGCTAAGAAGCCACCAAAGGACTGACCTGCAAGTAAAAAGTTTTCACCTGGGATAACCTTATTTATGAAATCAATTATGACTTCTAGCATGTCATCTAAATTTACAATCCAGTCTGCTCCTTTAGTTTTTCCCATACCTGGCATGTCTATATATATTCTCTTATAATCATTTCTATTTTTAAATATTGGTTCCATACAGCCTTCCATTATTCTGTGATCTACTGGAGATCCATGCAGCATGATAATTGGCTTTCCTGAACCATAAACTTCATAATTTACTTCTAAATTTTTTAATTTGCATTTCATTTTTAATTCCTCCAATTTACTTTGATATAAAAGTATTTTTTTAAAAAAAGAGAGTCTTAGAAGTTTTTATAGATTCTCTCTAAAAGACTCTGAAATAAAGCTTTTTCTTCATCTGAAATTCCCTTGTATTCAACCTTATATAGCTTATATGAAATTTCCCTGAAACCTGATTTTAAGTTCTCTCCTTTTTCTGTTAAATAAACGATGGTAGACCTGCTATCATTAGGGTCTTTTCTAGTTGAAATATATCCAAAGGTGGTCAGCTTATTTACTAAAGCTGTTACAGTAGATCTATCCCTGTGTATAATATCTGCCAGTTCTGTCATGGTTGCTTCTTTACGTTTAAAAAGCACTGATAAAATATCTCCATGTGAAGGTGCAATATTTTTTAGACCTAATGCTTCAAGCTCTTTAAGTATAAATTTATTAGCTTTTTCTCTGATTCTTGCAATTAAATTTATGGAATTATCTATATTATTCATATTAAATATAATACATTGATGTCAAAGTAATGTCAAATTAAAGCGAATTAACATTGATTCATAACATTAAAAAAATTCTATAAAGCTTATCATACATGGGGTTTGGGTCGTAGACCCATTATCCTTCTTTATAGAATATAGGCAATCTTAATATTTACGGTTAATAACTTTTATTCTTTAATATTAATGATTATTTAAACAAGTATTCTCATAATATAGAGAGTGCTTTTATTAGGTTAAGAAGGATAATGGGCTAAAGCCCAAACCTCATATACGATAATATTGAAAACTCTAAGTATTTTATGATTTTTCAACCAAACTTTATTAGAATTTTTTTAAATCGTTACTTCATCAATGTTAATTCGCTTTTTGAGTAAAACATGGATACCTTTCCTCCGTTTCACTATGGAAAGCTTTTAATTTAAATTTTAGATTTTCGGGAGTGTTAGCGTAAGAAAATTATCCATAACTTTTGCCGCAGGCGAACCCCTCACCTATTAACGAGCGTAGCAAAGTTAATACCCCGTACTTCGGCTGCGCCGATTACAACTTTTTTTCGTCTCGTTAGATGACAAAAAACCCCCAACTTGCTTAGCAATTCTTATAAATTACCAATTAAGGTTTTTAGTCTATTTTCTTGCAGATTGTTTTGGAGTTTGAATCCATATTTACTTTATTTCTGTATTCTATTGTATCTATAGTGCAGTCAGGTCCTATGGTGATGTTATTTCCTCTTACTATTTTCGCTGTGGTGCTTTCTAGGTAAATGTTATCTCCTTCTATGACATTGGTTACAAGACCTTTATAGCCTAAAAACATAGCTGCCATGTTAATAAGAGGATGATATTTACCAAGCTGTACTTTTATGTTTTCTCCGCCTATGTCTTTTACCCTACATTTGCCGTAAATGTCTATATTTATATCACCTGCATTTAAGAGTCCACCTATATTAAATGAGCCTGTTCCATCAAAGGTTTCTGCTTCACAATCACCGTTTATAGCTGCAGTACCGGATATTTTTATGATGTCTGTATGAAGACTTCCATCTATATGTCCAGAACCGCTTATTTTAATTTTTTTTGCGTTTACGTCACCTTGTATATGAGCAGAACCGCTGAACCTAGCATTGCCCGTAGTAATATTTCCTAATATATTTGTGGAGCCGCTTACTGTTATATCTTCAGTGTCTACATTTTTTAATATTTTAGTAGCACCGCTTATTTCAACTATTTTAGCCTTTATATTTCCATTAGCGGTGGAGGCACCAGAACATTTAAAGGAATTGCATTCTATATCACCATCTATTTTACTGGAACCGCTTGATCTTACTTCATTATATCTTCCTCCGCTAATGGTTCCGACTCCTGAAATTTTCGCATCTGATAGATTATTTTCCATACTAAAAACTTCCTTTCAAATAAGTTAATTTTGATTTTAATTCTTCGGCACATTTACCGGCGTCTATATTTAATACAAGTAATGCCTGTGATTCAAGGTACAATTCGTTTGGCAGTGCTACAAGGAAGCATACGGCCACTCCAAGCTTTCTTATAAGTACTACATTATAATATTTTCCCTCAAAGTTTTTGTGATTTTTTTCTAGAGTATCTAGTATTAATTTGCACTCTTCAAGGCTTGCTTTATCTGACTTAATAAACTTATCTATTATGATCATAAATAATACGTCATTAAATTGAAACATATTTATATTTTTATGTTTATTCTTATATAGGTTTATTACAGTTTGGGAGATTATAGTAAGTTTTAATAAGTCATCTTCCTTTAAAAGTACTTTTGAAAGTTCTGGAGAAAATATTTTTGCAAGTTCATCCAAGGATATATCATCCTTGAAGCTCTTTATTTTGTCTATTCTTTCGAGTATTTCTTTTTTAGGAAAGAAGGTTTCCTGTCCTGTAAAGCTTGATTTTTTTATAAACCATTTTTCTGGTATGAGTGTCTTCCTTTTCCATCGGTACAGCTGTCCGTAGGAAATTCCAGTTATCTTAAGTAAATCTTTTTTAGAAATTAATTCTGAATCCTCCATACTCTTAGTCCTTTCATTGTTATCATGTATATAGTGTAACATAACATTGTTACACAGGCAAGCGAAATATAAATTTTTAATCAACACATATGTACATATTCCATATATTAAAATTAGAACGCAAATTTATGTAAATTATAAAAAATGAGAGAGATAGTATACTGATGATGATACGACAGTAAAAAGGTTAAGGATGAACATGTAGGCTTTCATACATATTACTAATGTTAAAAGGTAGGTATTTTTATTATGTATTCGAAATACAGTTTGCCACTATATCTAAGAAAAAATTATAAAAATGATGATTTGAACAATGATTCTATGAGTAGGGTACCATGTTCAACGGTTGTCCTAAAGCGCATATGCTTAATACTTAATCAGTATGCTGTTAGATGGAAATCAAGTCAAGAAAATAGTTTAGTGTATTATGTCTACATTATAAATAATCTTAGACATGATATATTTAATATAAAATTAAAAGATACTTTACCGGATGGTGTGAAATTTGCAAATACCCGTATTGAACATGGGAGATATAAAAAATATAATAATAAAATTTTTTATTATATTAATAGAATAGAAGCATTTTCTTTTTGCAAAATTACTATATGCGTATATCCAGTAACTTTAGGAAAAAAAGTTAATTCAATAGAAGTTATAGGTGAAGAAGCAAAATGTACAGTTAATAACCCATGTAAAGTATGCAGCAAAGTGAATTAACATTGATTCGTAACATAAAAAAGTTCTATAAATCTAAGGTAAAAAAATTTTAAAATACTAAGAGTTTTGAATAACTCACTAGCGTTCAAATAGATTCAAAACCCTAGTATTTTAAGATTTTTTAGAACTTTTTTTAATTGTTACTTCATCAATGTTAATTCACTTTTGGAGTAAAGCAAGGAAAAAATTCTTCCGTATCCTTCTTTACCTTAATCAGGCATTCTCTATATTAATAAGAGTTCTAAATAATCATTACTATTAATAAATCAAAATTATTAATAGTAGACATTAAGGTAGTGTGTAATAATATAGTATGGACTTTTTCGTAGAGAAACGGAGAAAAATTTACCTTGCATTACCTCTATAAGAGAAATAAGAATTATGTGGAACGATTTAAAAAAATCCTAATAAATCTTGGCTAAAAAATCGTAGAATACTTAGATATTTCAATTGTTTGAGGATCTTCTCACCGAGTTATTGAAATATTTTAGCATTTTACGATTTTTTAACCTTAGATTTATAGAATTTTTTTAATGTTCCACATAATTTTTATTTCTCTTAAATGAATTTCTCTATTATAGGGAATGCAAACAAAATTATTGAAAGAGTAGCAATAAAGATAACTGTAATCCATATTACAATGTTTTGTAATTTATTATTTACGTACTTTCCCATGAGCTCTTTATTGTTTGTTAGTAAAACCATGAAAACCAATATAATAGGACATAGTATACCCGCTAAATCCTGTGATATTAGCATTATCTGTACAAGTGCAATTTTAGGTATTAATATTAGTGCAGCACTTACAAAAATCATAAAACCAGTAATGCTATAAAAGGCTGGTGCTTCTTTAAATGAGTGATCCATTCCGCTTTCGCATCCGAAAGATTCGCATATTGCGTAAGAAGTAGATAGTGGAATTACCATGGTTGCTAAAACTGAAGCTCCAAAAAGTCCAATACCAAATAATACTGCTGCATAGTTTCCAACTAGTGGCTTTAGTGCAAGAGCCGCTTGATCCGCACTAGTTATAGTTATATGAGCTTTAAAAAGCGTAACTGCAGTACATACTATTATAAAAAACGCTACCAAATCGCCCCATAGAGCGCCTAAGTAAACATCCAATTTTTCATATTTAAGTTCTTTTATGCTGATACCTTTATCAACTACAGATGATTGCAAATAGAACTGCATATAAGGTGTTATAGTTGTACCTATCATGCCTATAAATGTTAATATGTAATCTTTATTAAATTTTAAGGTTGGAGTAACTGCAGATGTAAGTACATTATTCCAATCCGGTTTAGCTGCAAAACAGGTTATTATATATGTAAAAAACACTAAGGTGAAAGCTAAAAATACTTTTTCAGTTTTATTATAAGAGCCTTTTGTAAGTATAAACCATATTATGAGTGCCATAATTGGAACAGATATATACTTGCTTATGTGAAAGAGCTCAAGACTTGCAGCAATGCCGGCGAAGTCTCCAATGCATACTCCAAAGTTAGCGATAAATAATACAACCATGGCGAAAAGAGAAAGTTTAACTCCAAATTGTTCACGTATTAAGTCTGCAAGGCCTTTTCCTGTTACTACGGCCATTCTTGCGTTCATTTCCTGTATTACTCCTAAGCTGAAGGTTATGAGAAGAAGTCCCCATAACATGCTGTAGCCATAGGAAGCTCCAACAGTGGCATATGTAGCTATTCCGCCTGCATCATTACCTGCATTTACAGTGATTAGGCCTGGACCTATTATGCCTAGTATAAAAAGAAGTTTGTTTTTTTTCTTCATTTAAATTACCTCCCTAACAGGCTTGCGTTAGAGAATGCCTTTTAGGCATACCAATGGATACAGACATTCTCTGAAGCTAATATTCTTTTGTATGAAATTTTAATAATACATAAATGACCAGGGTCTGCGTCCATTGATACTCACCTCCAAATGAAAAAATAAAAAGAGCCCCAAAAGGCTCTAAAACTTCAATTAAAAATCATATTTTTTATTGAGCTTTAGCACTATACAGCTTTGAGAATGTCTCAGCTTCGTTAGATAATACCTTATTCGATAATATCTGTTCACCCATTGGTATCTTTCGATATTTCTGGGCAGAAGCGTATATCTTGTATAGGAGCCTCGCTTAAATGAATATTTATTTACGTTACAAGTATAGTGTCTTTGAATAGGCTTGTCAATAGTAAATATAGTTTAATAAGTATGAAAAAGTTTAATATTAGTTTTAATTATATTTTAATAAATAAAAATAAAATGGGATTAAAATTAAAATATAATTAAAAAATATGTTAATATATACATAACTTAACATATTGCAAAACATAAGAATTAAATTGTTAAGCAGGTTTTAATAAAATCATAACTTAGAAAAACGTAGCTAAAGGAAGCAATAAGTAATGCCTGAAATAAAAATGGACACCGACAGCGTTGAAGCTTTTGTAACATTGGTTAAAGAAATGATTGCGGCGGAAAATGAGAGAACTCAAAATTTATTTAATTTAATTTTACATTTTGATGAAGTATCAACACAGATGTTCATTCTTAAAGATAAAATGAGCCAAGCAATAAAGGTTGGCAGAAATGAAATACATATGTTAAATAACATAGCTAATGAAGCGGAGAAGGAGAAACGAAGGTTCATAGCTGCCAATGAAAGTACATCAAGTGTAGTTAGTTATGCCAATAGTAATATCAAGAAAAGGACAAGCACCTATTCCAAATTATATAAAAATGGAAAGTATGATAGAAAGGCTATACTAAAATATGCTACAAACTCCAAGTATAACAATGGCAACGGTAAAAGTTCTGAAAGTCATTCAGCACCATACAATCACGATTACATAAGATTCGATAATGATGCATATATCGAGCAACTTCAAATTTTAGCTAGGTTACTATTTGATAAAATAAAGGGCAGTGGGGCAGGCAGCTCAGATTGTGCAAATTTTACGTCACAGGTACTATGTGCTGGAGGCGTAAAAATGACTAAGGACTGGTATTATAAGCATGATAAAAGCACAAAAGAAGGAAAAGAAATTTCAGGTGAATTTAATCTTGTAACTCCTTATAATGCTGAATACGAAAATGCCAATGATACTTTTTCAACATCATGGGTAAGACCTAAAGAGCAGCTTCAGTATTTACAGAAAAATGGGTATATCAATGGAGACTTAATAAAGCTAAATTCAGTATCAGATGTAAAAAAAGCAATTAAAAAATATAATATACAACCAGGGGATTTATTGTATGATGAAAATAAGAATGAGGGTATACATCATGCTATGGTAATCACTACGGTAGGTCATGGTGAAATAAAGTATTCATCTCATCCTGTTGATAGAAACGATTGGCCAATATCATCAGATTCTTTTAAAGGACAGCGTGGTAAAGAGACATTTATTATAGCAAGAATGAAATAAAACGGAGGATGAACGATGTCAAAAAAATCAAAAATATTAAGTCTGATAATGATAGTAATTTTATTATTGGGGGTCATTATATTTGTGCATAGGAAAGTAACACGTAAAAATTTATTATCATTTACTTTAAGTTCTATAGAGTTTGAAGATGAAGATGAAGATATAACTATAGATACTATGAGAAACTTTGGAATATCAAATTCAGTGCTTGAAGATGCTAAAAAGCATAAAGATAAATATGTAGTTATGTCATATTGTTTTAAGGTTCACAAGAAATTAAATAATGTAAATGCAGGTAGTTTACATCTGGAACCTAATTTTCCTAACGTAGGTGCAGATGCAACTGACAATATAGAGGATATGAATGATTTTGAGAATCCTGTTACCGATACAAATTATGATCACATTCAAATAGTTGTAATAAAAACCAATGGTTTGTCTAAAAAGGAACTTATAAAGCGTGCTAAAAAATATAACACATTTACGGCTACGTATAAAACATATGGCAGCAGTGGTTCAATATTAACATATTTTCCAGAATCACAGACTGTAAAGTGCAGCAAATAGGGAGAATGAGGCTGGCGCATTAAAAAAAATTAAGGATGATGGTGACTTTTTATCCATTTCGCTAAGAAAAGCTTATAAACTTAAATTTTAGATTTTTGGGAGCGTTAGCGTAAGAAAATATTCCTTAACCTTTACCAAATGTAACTTTCGCGCCTATTAACGAGCGGAGCAAAGTTAATACCCATACTTTGAATGTGTCGCCCCCATGTTCTTTTATAAAATGTAGATTTTCCAAAGCAGAGCGGCGGAAAATCCTCCTTGCATTACTCCCCCCAAGAGAAATAAGAATGATGTGGAACGATTTAAAAAAAGTCTAATAAATCTTGGCAAAGAAATCTTAAAAGACTTAGATATTTCAATTTGTCTGAGCATCTTTTCAGCGAGTTATTGAAATACCTTAGTCTCTTAAGATTTCTTTACCTTAGATTTATAGACTTTTTTTAACGTTCCACATCATTTTTATTTCTCTAGCTCTTTGATTTTTTCTGCAAATTGAGGAAGATATTTTTTATGTGCAAGCAGCATTTCATCTAAAAGATCCTTTGCAATGTGACCACTTGGTACTAAAGGATTGATTGTGAAAGCATGTAAAGCTTTATTGTAATCTCCTGTAACAGCAGCTTTAATTACTGTTTCCTCCATACCCTTCATGTGTTGCAAAAGAGCTCTTGGTGCGGAATCAAACTTACCCCAGTTAATAGGTACTGGTCCATTTGCAGTTATAACTGATGATACTTCAGAAATACAGTCATAAGGTAAATCTGAAATTGTTCCGTTATTCTGAGTGCTTACTACCATGGTTGTACCCTTATCGTTGTAAATGGAATTAATTATTTCACAGGCTGCATCTGAATAATAAGCTCCACCTCTTTTTGAAAGCTCTTCTGGCTTGTAATCCAAATTAGGATCTTTATATAATTCAAATAACTTCGCTTCTAGTCTTTTAACTACTTCAGCTCTTGTTTCACCCTTTTTAAATTCTTCTAATTCATTTTTAAGCATATCATCTGAAGCATAATAATAACGATGATAGAAACAAGGAAGTAAGCCCAAGTCCTTAAGCTGTTCATACTGCATTTTTATGTCCTGTATATTGGATACACCTTCAAATTTCTTAGTGCTCTTTGGATTATAAATTATATCAATAGCATCTGCTGTTCTTTCTTTTCCTGTTTTATCCCAGACCCTGTGCCAGTGGAAGTGATTAATGCCTGCAAACTTAAAGGTTAAGTCGTCAATTGGAATATCTAGAGCCTCACTTACCATCATCATGCATTTTATAGGGACATTGCAAAGTCCTACGGTTTTCCTCCATCCGCCGTATTTAATTGCAGCTTCTGTAATCATGCCTGATGGATTTGTAAAGTTAATAAGCCATGCATTAGGGCATAATTCTTTCATATCTTTAATAATATCAAGTATAACTGGTACGGTTCTAAATGCTTTAAACATTCCTCCTGCACCATTTGTTTCCTGACCTAATATGCCGTGGCTTAATGGGATTCTCTCATCCTTTATTCTAGCATCTAAAAGACCTACTCTGAATTGTGTTGTTACAAAGTCCGCATCTTTTAAAGCTTCTCTTCTATCTAACGTTAAATGTATTTCACATGGGTAGCCTGAAGCCTTCCACATTCTTTTTGCCATAGCTCCAACTATTTCAAGTTTCTCTTTTCCATCTTCAATATCTACCAGCCAAATTTCTGTAACTGGAAGTTCTTTATATCTTTTAATAAAACCCTCCATCAATTCTGGAGTGTAGCTGCTGCCTCCGCCAATAGTAACGATTTTTAATTTTTTCATGTACTATACCTCCTCTAAATGGATACGATATTTTTAATTGTAATCTTTTTATAGTGTCAGTGTAGCATAACATGAAAAGGTTTAACCCATCTAAATAAGCCGTTTTTTTCAGATTGTGAAAATAAGGGAAGTAACAGTATTTTGAAACATTAAATAAAATTAATAAATCTAAGAGTGATATTTTAAAAATTCTAAGAAATTTCAATAACTCACTAACGTTCAAACAGATTGAGATTTCTAAGCCTTTTTAAAATATCACTCTAAGATTTATACAATTTTATTTAAACAGTTTCCAAAATACTGTTACTTCGCTTAGAATAAGGGCAAGGAAGATTTTCTTCCGCTCTGCTACCGAAAATTCGAATTAAAAGCTTATATGGAGGTAAGCTTTTAATAATGAAAATACTAAGAAATTTTAATAACTCGCTGAAAAAAAGCTCAAACAGATTAAAATTACTAAGTCTTTTCATTATTTGGGGCAAAGTCTTGTTGAGTTTTATTTAAATAGTTTCCAAAATACTGTTACTTCGTGTCAATTAGGTCATCTTTATAGTAGGTTACATAATATCTATTAAGAAGCATCTCTATAAATATCATTAATTTATATCTGCCGCTTTTGGGAGAATCACAATTTCCCATATACAAAATTTCATCAAACATATTTGATAGTCTCATTCTTGGATTTTGAGTTATGAGTACAAGTTTTTCGTTATTTGCCTTTGCTTTTACTATAATATCCCTAGATGATTCTATAAAGTTTCCATCAACGGAAAAAAATAAAGAAAGCTTACTCTTTTCGGAAGTTACATTTGAAGTTGAATCTGACAAATCGTAATACTCACAGTACTTACCTAAAGAAAGCATAGATAATTGATAATACTTGGCTAGTGAACCTGGGAGCAAAAATGCATATATTGATATGTGCTCTGAGGAATAAATCATCTCATTTATTTTGTCTATTTTTTTAAAATCTACAGTTTCTTTTAAGCCCTGAAGGGAGCTGCAGATCATATCTATGTAATTATTAAAAATATCTTTATCATGAAGCTTATCAAAATTTAAATCTTCAAGGTTATCATTCATGCTCATAAAACGACAAAGTTTATTTGATTTAGAATATTCCTTTAATTCAATGAAGTTCTTGTATCCAAGAAACTTAACAAATCTAGATATAGTAGAGATCGAAGTAAAAGATAATTCTGCAAGTTTTTCAATAGTAATATGCTCAAAATTATCTATATTTTGAATTAAAGCTTTTGCAATAGCCTTGTATGGATCATTTATCTCCGACTGGTTGATTATTTTTTGAAGCTTTATATATAATTCGCTGCTATAATTTCTCATATGTACCTCCAATACTAAACTAATTATATTTTATCACATGAAGTATATTAGTATGAATAATTTAAGGTAAAAAAAATAGACTAATTAAGTCTATAATCACCTACACAAGATATCATCTGAACTGATAGTGCCACATGCTTTACATGGATTATTAATAATGACTCTATCTTTTCTATAGTTAGCTTGTATTGAATTTATTTTTTTACCGGAAGTTATTGGACGTACACTTAAAATAATTTTACTAAAGGAATGAGCTTTTATATGGTGAATATTATAGAAAACCTTATTTTTGCACATTTTATATTTTCCATTTATAACACAAGTGCCTGAGAGCTTTACTCCTTTTGGCAAAAAATCTTTTAAATATATATTATATATATTATGATTGAGATTATTTAAAATATAGATGTAATAAATCAATCTAGTTCCGGAACTTAAAGTTTTTTTAACAACATATTGATTAAGAACTAACCAAACAGGTTCAACTAAAATAACTGAGCAGGATAGATTACACGAATAAGTATTGCTTGAGTTAACAGTTAAAGAATTTTTCATTAAAGCTACGGGAAAATAACAATTTGAATCTAGCATAAAAAATACCTACCTTATTAATGATAACTGAACCTAAATTAATAGGCTCAGTTTTAATCAAATTTATGATGTTGGAGTTGCTGCTTTACCTGTTAAAGTAACTGTAACTACAACTGACGTAGTAGCTGTAATGTCTCCAAGAGAACCAATAACTGAGTGTGAAGTAGCATCATAACTAAGCTCGTTATTTGGTGAAGTTACTGTTCCAAAGGTAAAGTAGGTAGTGTCAATAACATCGGAAAATTGTACAGCTTGAGCTGTAGCTGTGCCAGTATTTTTAACTGTTATAGTGTAGGTTACTGGATTATTTACCAATACTCTAGTAGCAGTTGTTTCTAAAGTAACGGTCAAAGTGGTATCCGCAGTAGTGATAACTTCAACTGCTTGTGCGCTGCCAGTAGCCTCAGCTATATTAGCACCTGTAGCATTTACAGTATTAATTGAACCAGCCATTCATATCTCTCCTAATTTATACAAATATTGGGCGACATAAATGTCATACCCTAATGTTAATATATGTATATGAGCATTAAGGGTTACATTTAATATTAATAAATTAATTATTGCTAGTACTTTTATACATCACATTTATAATAAATAATGTTAGCAGTAAATATTATAAGCAAAACTCCTATATAAAAGGATGTAAGTGGATCTCTTGTTACTATAAATCTTCTAATGCATATGCTGAGTACAAATATTGTGCATGTGCAAGTTATAAGTGTTCCTATGAGTCTATTGTCTTTCAAGTGAAAATCACCTCGTTTTTTCCCAGTGTTCTGGATAAGATAACTTTTCTGGCAGCTTTGTCTTTGAATTGCCTTTTGCTGCATTAATTTGCCCTTGAGTTAAAAAAATACTGTTTTCTAGAGTAGCTCCACTAAAATCTGCATCCCTAAGGTCTGCACCTATGAAATCAGCACCGTTTAAATCTGCTCCTTTAAGATTTGCGGCGATAAGACATGCTCCTCTTAAGTCTGCCCCCCTGAGATTTAACTTTCTGAGATCTGCACCAAAGTAATCGAATCTTTTAGATTTTTTTCCATTAATTTTAGAACGTATCATTTCGCTGGTATCTCTAAGAAAACCATTGACTTTATCTCTATGTGAGTCCACATCAAGGTTTATCAAATCTTGAGCAGAAAGATATGTAAGCTTTTGCGTATCATTTATAAGTAAATCTATTTTTCTTTTAATATCCATATTTGTTTGCAGCGAGAATGCCTCAGTTAAATACCACAGCATTTCATGAAGTTGTCTCATAATAAGAAAAGCTTCAAACATTTCTTCTTTTATTTCAGGATGCTTCTGCCAATCATGTTCCTTAAAAGTAATTTGAGCTATTTTCTGACCGGCACCAAAACAGTCATAGGATATGCAGCCTTTAAGTCCATTTTCTCTAAGATTTTTGTGAACAGAACATGCAAAGCTAGATTGCAAGTTTATACACGGTTTACCAGCAGCCTTATCTTCAGGAAAGCCATCGCATACTGAAAAGTAAAGTGCTGTGCAGCACAGGCCAAAACATTTTTTACAATCTATTTTCAATTCTTTATTAATCATATCTTCATATGTATCTATCATATATTACCTCGCACTAGATTTATATTTTTTATTATATCATATGAAAATACTTTAAACACTCGTTATATGAACAAGGGAGTAACTGCATAAAGTTTAATAAGAAAAGTATATTAGTAGATATTATAATTTTAGACATATCTGTAATTATAATATTTTATTAAATTACTATTAAAATATTTTTAATTTGTTTATGGTAGTATAATGGCAAGTAAATTATTTACATGTTTGTTTTAATATACATTAGTGCTAAAAAAGGAGATGTACAAGTGAAAAGTAAAAATTTAACTTTAGTTTTAGTCTTATCAATAGTAGTACTCTTAATTAGTGGTTGTAATTCAAATGTAGCAAAAAAACAAAAAATTAAATCTTCAATGTATTCGAAAGGTGTAAAGTTAGTAGTTGATAATGATAATAAAATTGCATTGCCCAAGAATTATAGAAGTACAAGTACAAAAATAAATAAACAAACTTCCATAAATTTAAATGGACTTTCAACAATGAATATGTCTGGAAGTGGCGCAGTTTCTCAAAACAGTCTTAAGTTAATAAAAGAAAATATTGGAAAATATCCTACTATAGATGTGGATTTAAGGGAAGAATCACATTTATTTGTAAATGGAATTGGTGTCAGTTGGTATGGCAAAAAGGACGATGAAAATATAAATCTTACACAAGATCAAGTTGTAAACGATGAAAAAAATAAATTGAATACAATAAAAGCATCTAAAGAATTAAAGATTAATAGTAAAAGCAAAAAGTCTGTTGGAAATATCTCTAAAATTAATGATATTAAAAATGTTCAAACTGAAGAACAATTAGCAAAATCTCTAGGTATTGGATATGTAAGATTTGCAGTTCCGGATCATAAAAGGCCTCAAGATGTTGAGGTTGATTCATTTATATCATTTATAAAAAAACTTCCTAGTGGTACGTGGCTAAATTTTCATTGCAGGGGTGGGGTAGGAAGAACTACTACATTTATGGCAATGTATGATATGATGAAAAATGCAAAAAACGTAAGCTTTAATGATATTATGAAAAGGCAGCAATTAATTGGTGGTGCAAATTTATTATCTGGACAAGATGCATCCAGTGCATCTGATGCAAAAACGCGTTCTAAATTTTTAAAGGACTTTTATAATTATTGCTATGAAAATAATGATAATTTTAATACAACATGGAGTCAATGGATAAAAACTCATAAATAAAATATGTAAGGGATTATAAATATATGTGTAGAGTGAAAAGCAAATACTGATAGTGGCCTTTTAGATCATTGTCAGCATTTGCTTTTTTATATTATCTATAAAATTTATTATACTTTATTTTAGTATATTGCTTACTATTGAAAATTTCTAGTTCTCTTAATAGTGGTACCTTAATGTAATAATACACTTGGCGCTATAATAATAAAAAATATTTCTAATAGTATAAGTACTAAATTTATTGTTAAGCCACATAGAGCTATTAGATTCTTATTTTTTATTAAAGATAATATAGCAATTATAACCCCTAAAGGTGATACATATATGGGAATTAACAGTGGAAATTCTCCCTGCTTAATAAATGGAATAAATCTAAGAAATATATTTAAAATTAGAAGAACACTAGAAACACCTATGATAAAGGATAAAATTTCTAAGGACTTCTTTAATGTATAAACTTTATTACTAATCATAATAAAACTTCCTTTTAATTAAATACTGGATCTGATGTATTTGTTACACTTGACCAATCTGTATTGAAAATTACTTGGGTATTTCCATCAAGCCATTTATTTGGTGAAGTATCTAAAACATCATTACCATTAGCATCAACCTTTATAGATTTAAAGAACCAATTTGAACCAAAGGAACCTGTGGATTTTTTCTAATCCATACATTATCAACCATTTTAGGCATGAAGTCTACATTGTTTATATATAGATAGTATTCGTCACAGGCTCCATTTTCAAAATCATTGTAGGTTTGTTTATCTAGTAACCATTCTTTTTTTTCACCGCTTTTAAGATGAATACCAAAGTAAATATCATCATCAGTTCCAGCTCCTAATTTTGTTCCCGTAGTAATTATTGCAGTAAGTGAACTTATAGGCGAATTACTTCGTCCAACATCTAAATTCCATCTGTCGGTAAACTTGCTATAATCACCAGCTTCAGAATAAGATAATAATTTATAGCATTGGTCTTCACCTTCATTAAATGCATTTTTGAGTCGTTCTTCTCTAGTACCATTTGATAAAAACTGTTTTGATTCATTATAATTAACGTAATTATAGCCTATGCCTGTTTTAAATCCAGTAAATAAAGTTTTAGCCCACAATTTTTCTTCAGCAACCGAAGGGCTAGTCCCGTAAATTTGTTGTGATGTTGCATTCATTAAATCAAAGGGTATACTGTCCACATTTTTAAAAATATTATTTGGTATGTTAGTAGAATTATAATCATTTATAGAATGTCCACCTATGTTTACCCAAGCATAAGGCTCTGCTTCTTTTTCCATTTGAGCATGCATCTTTCTTCCATTAATATTATCAAGATATACTCCACACTCTGGGTTTACATAAATTCCGTGACATGCTAAATCACCACTGATATGCGATACCCATCCTGCAGCAAAAGCTATTTTTTTCATATCTCCTGACTGAAGTGCATTTTTAAGCTGTGTAGAAGCATAACTACCAACTTTATAATAGTGATATCTATCTGCCCAAGGAGAATAATTTCCAAGTTGCCCTACTTGCATATAACCTAAATCGGGACCAACACTTCCCCAAGCTGCAATGTTAGGATAGTTTTCTATAGATTTACGTATTATAGAATTATCTGATAAGTTTTTTGACGCTTTTTCAATAATAACATAGTGTGAAACTGGTTGAAATGCTTTTACATTATTGCCGCAAATCAATATAATGCTCAATGATAGCAAAAACGTTATAAATTTATTTATACTTTTCATTATAAAGTCCCCCAATATTTTTATATATACCATTCCTTAATAAAAGTGGTATATATATCATTCTATATATTGTAATATTATCCTTTCTTACATAATTTTGAATGAACTTTTTAATAAAAGTATCAATTTGAAAATGTAATTATGTTATATAACTAAAAATCTCATGGTTTTTAGTATCAGTATTCATATGAGTATATGTGGCTCTTGTAACGATTTTATGCCATCTATAATATTAAGAGTTAAATGGCAAATTTACTTTTACATATTGCGCATATACAAATCTAGTGGTACAATTTAACTTGCTTGCAATATAATATATAATTATAAGTATTTAGGATTAGCAGCCATGATAAAGATAAAATTTAATGACCTGGTTTTTGTATTAATGGTAAGAAGTTTAACTATACAAGCTAAGTTATTAGAATTTAATAATATATCAATAGCTCAATCCTATAATATAATGCTGTAAAAAATTATTATATAGGACAAGCATAAGGCATAAAAGGGAATATATTTAATGCATTAAAAAAATTGCTAAGGGAGATTTAAAAATGAGAAAAATCAAAACAAAAATTATTACTTCGTTTCTATCGTTACTTATTGTTGCTGCTACTTTATTTACACCATTTTCTGCATTTGCAAGAACAACTGGTGATCCAACAAACCAACTTGATGGTAAATTAAGTACAATCTATCAAGGAGATGTTGGTGATTGTGGTGCTATTTCTGCAATACAGGCACTAGATAACAGTAGATTTGGTAGAAGTCTTTTTAGGAGAATGATTTCAGTTAATAATGATTATAGTTATACACTTAACTTTGGAGCAGGAAGGCAAACAGTATCAGAGGAAGATGTAGACGATGCATATGTAACTGGAGACCTTGATGCTAGAGTTGTAGAAGCTGGATTGCAAAAAGCTATGAATATTTATAATGGTTGTTTTGCTTGTGATGTATTTGTACAGTTCACAGGATTTAGGAAAAATACTGTTTATGGAGCTACTAACAAAACTAACATAATGAATACTATGGCTTCAAGATGTGCATCTGGAAATGGTATTACAGCTGCTTGTGATTTTACTAAAGCAGATGAAAGCAAAGGTATTATAGGAAATGGAGAACATTCCTATTCAATAAAGAGTGTAACTCCAAGTACTGTAGTAGTAATAAATCCATGGGATACTTCTAAATATATAAGTATGTCTAGAAGCCAGTTTGAAGATTCTATAAGATATATGACATATGTAGATGAAACAACAAAACAAGTTGTAGTTTTCTGGAATTAAGTCATGTTGATGCTATGCTAAAAAATTGATAGTTTTTAGTGTATAAATATTTTAAAGCAAAGATATTAAAAAAGAAGAATTAAGAATGAGGAAAGATTTTCCGTCATTCTTAATTCTTCTTTTATTCTTAATTTTTAATGTATTGTCCTTTTGCTTTGTGTAAAATTTTTCTATATAAAAGCATAGGAATAGATAATTTCACCTAAGAACTTTGAGTGCTTCAGACACTTTTCTTGCAAAATTTAAAGGATTGTCTATTGATTGAAAATGAACATATAATATTCTAGGGTTGTCGTATATCCAGTGATTGTGAACTGCTGAAATATCAATTCCGTTCCTTTTGAGAACAGTTAGAAAGTTATTAAGTTCATCTTGGAGTACAACTATTTCGCCTAGATTCAAAGCCCTTCCTGATGGGTTCATACCTTGATAAGAAAATTCACCTTTAAGAACTGATTTTGCAGGAATTCCCCAAATTGTTACGTTTAAATTATCCCTGTCTTTTTCTACGGAACATGAACCGGGCTTAGATTCTGTTACCTTGCCTCCAAGAATGTTTGCAAACTGCTGGCATACATTGTTTCCGGAGTTTGGCATCATTTTAGTTTCAGAGTCATCATCATCATGTCTAGCACTATTTTGCCATAAAAAATTCCTCATATAGGGGCAGTAGCCATAATTATTACGTATATACATTATTGACCTCCTAAAAGTACAACCATTTGTATTTTATGAAACATGATGAAATATTGTCACTATTTTATGCTAATTTATTTTTTAAAATTAGTGATTTAAGTATAACTATATAGTTAATGCAAATATTAATTTATATAACATTTTGGAGGTGTTTTAATTTGTTTAAACATGAAAAACAATTTTTGAATAATTTGCAAGTAAAAGTTGAAAGGCCGAATCCACAATATGCAGTTCTAATGCAGGAACAATTAGGTGGAGGAAATGGAGAATTAAAAGCTGCACTTCAATATTTATCACAGAGTTTTAGAGTTAAAGATCAGACAATAAAAGACTTGTTTCTCGACATAGGAACTGAAGAACTTAGCCATATGGAAATAGTTGCTGAAACTATTAATTTATTAAATGGTCATACTGTAAACCATGAAAGTGTTGGATCAGGGGAAATTGAAACTCATGTACTTTCTGGATTAGCTCCAGTTTTAGTAAATTCATCCGGAGCTCCATGGAGTGGAAATTATGTTACTGTTACAGGTGATCTTGTAGCAGATATACTTTCCAATATAGCATCAGAGCAGAGAGCTAAAGTTGTATATGAGTATTTGTACCGTCAGATAAATGATAAGGAAGTAAGGAACACTATAGATTTCCTATTAAACCGTGAGGAAGCTCACAATGCTTTATTTAGAGAAGCATTAAATAAAGTCAAAGATACAGGTTCAAATAAAGATTTTGGTGTAACAGAAGATTCTAAATTATATTTTGATTTATCAACACCAGGTAAATATTTTGATAAGCCTAATCCAACTGAACCAAGTTTTGCTAACCCAAGAAAATAAACATTGGGAAGTAACAGTATTTTAAAACATTAAATAAAACTCATAAGACTAAGCTTCAAATAATGAAAAGACTAAGAAATTTTAATAACTCGCTGAAAAAAAGCTCAAACAAATTAAAATTTCTAAGTCTTTTCATTATTTGGAGCAAGTCTTATTGAGCTTTATTTAAACAGTTTGCAAAATACTGTTATTTCGCATAGAGGTAAAAACAAGGAAGATTTTCTTCCGCCACGCTGCGGAAAATCATCATTCATTCTTAATTATTAATGCCAGAGCCTCTTTATTTATATTCATGAAATTCTTTCTTTAGGTATAAAGTAATCTCATTTAATGCTTTGTCAGCTTTTGGTGTGATTTTATCCATTTGAATAAATCCATGACAAACACCATTATATTGTTTGAAATCTACTTTGACTCCTGCAGCTTTTAATTTTTCACCATAAGCTTTTCCTTCATCACTAAGGGGATCTATTTCAGCAGTTATTATAAATGCATCTGGTAATTGCTCGAAGTTTTTAGCTAAAAGTGGTGATGCATAAGGATTTTTTCTATCTTCCTTTTTAGGGATATATAAGGATATATATTTTTGCATATCCTTTGAATTAATATTAACACCTTTAGCGAAGAGAGACCATGACTTACTGTTTAGTTTAAATATGTTTGTAGAAGGATATATTAATACCTGACAAGTTATTGGCGGGCCATTTTTATTTCTTGCCATTAACGAAACTGCAGCGGACAGATTTCCACCTGCACTATCTCCAACGAGGGCTATGCGCTTTCCGTCACCATTTATAGTGCTTGCATTTTTGTAAGTCCACTGAAGTACATTATATACATCATTAACTGCACTGGGGAATGGATTTTCTGGAGCAAGACGATAATCTACAGACACCAGGACTGCATTTGTACCTAGAGAAAGTTTTCTACAGATATTATCTTCAGTATCAAGATTTCCTGCTGCCCAAAATCCAGCATGGGAGTAAATAATTATCGGCATATTACTGCCGCTTTTGGGTGTATATATACGTACTGGTATTTCTTCTAAGTTTTCTCTTATAGTAAAATTTTTAATATCCGAAAAGGGAATAGCTTTTTTAGACCATTTTGTAGACTGGGTGTTTAAGTTCCCTCTGATTTTTTTAATTGATTTGTTAGTAATTGAAGTAGGATTAATTATATTGTTTAAATGTAAGCACAATGAAATATATGTATCAAGCTTGGTGGTGTTCCGTTTATATAAGCTTATAATAAAAGCTGACAATACAATTACCAATAAAACTAAGGGGATTAAAACTTTTTTTGTTATTTTTTTCACTGCAGCCGCCTCCTAGGTGACAAGTTTTAGTACAGGCTATTTTTTAAGTGAACTTTAATAAAAAACTAATCTTATATAGAGTATTCTTTACATATTTTGCTTTAGTATACCGAATGCTTAATTTTTAACTCTTCTATACTCTATAAAAGTTAATATTATCATTATAAAATCAAAAATAGTCAGTAGTACTAGCCCCATTGAAGGATTAAGCATATATCTATAAATTTGATACATTATAAAAACAATTAATGATACTATTGTAACTGGATAAGCCCAGGTCTTTCCCTTCCATAAAAAAATTATAAGAATTAATTTAACTATTCCATGAGAAACCAAATAAAAAACTCCAAAATATTGTGTATTTATAGTGAATTTTGAACTTAGCTTTATCATAAAATTTGCAATAACATCCCTTGGATCTTCTGATAGCTCATGCTGTGTTAACCAAATAACTAAATTATTCAATCTACTTGGATTTAAAAAGACTAATAAAACTCCACCTATAATTTCTAAAATACTATCAATAGCCTTTATTAATATTCCAAGTTCAAAACCCTTGTGAAATATACTGCTATTTGCATTGATTTTTTTCGAACCTGACATAATAATAAACACCTACTCTCACTTAAGGTTAAAATAATACTGCCAATTAATATATCTCACCTGAGTTTTTATGAAATCCTGTTTTATTTAGTAATAACTTTTCAACCTTCATATAAATTTCTTCAATTCTATTTTTTAATAGTAAATTATATAAGTAGTTTGTAACGAACACCATAATATATGCACCAATAACATCTAAAGGATAATGATTTCCAACATATACTCTTGAAAAACCTACGATTAATGATAACAGTGTCAGTATAATTCTAATTAGTCTATTATACCTTCCGAGGCCTAAGGCTATGCTCATTGTTCCCGTAGCATGGTCACTTGGGAAAGATGCATCTTTAACATGGGGAACTAATAAGTTAACTTTATTATGGACAAAGGGTCTATCTACATAATATATACTTCCAAGTATAAAGCTTAATATTAAGTTAATTACTGTAATAATAACTGTGCTTACAGATGCTTTTCTATAGTTATCATTTCCCTTAATAATGCCTAAAATAAATACTAATGCAACAATGCCCATAAATATATAAGTCACATCCTTTGAAAAGAAAATCATTATCTTATCCAAAACTATATTTTTATTTGCTAAGTTGTTTATTAATCTAAAAAGCTCCATATTCATATTTAAATATCCTCTCTATTTTATGTTTTTGTATGTGTTATAAAAATTTATTATTATATTAACTTTAGAATATTAAAATTGCATTAAAATTTTTTTTAGGTTTTAATGTGATTTTAATTTAAAATGTAGATAATATATAATATAACGAATGAAATGGGCATGGAGATGATAACTTGAAGAACTTTAAAATACTTTTAGTAGAAGATGAAAAACAGATGTCAATGTTTATAGAAATGGAGCTTACCCATGAAGGATACGTGGTTGACACTGCATATGATGGTAGAAATGCTTTAGAGAAAGCAGAAAAAGGTGATTATAATTTAATACTTCTTGATATTATGATACCAGGTTTAAATGGTATTGAGGTTTGCAGGAGAGTACGTAAATTTTCGGAGGTGCCGATTATAATGTTAACTGCTAAAAGTGATGTTCCTGACAAGGTTTTAGGTTTAGATGTAGGTGCAAATGATTATATGACGAAGCCCTTTGAAATAGAAGAATTATTTGCAAGAGTGAGAGTGTATGAAAGAAATACTATTTCAAAGGATGCGATTAAAATTAAAGATGTTGTTATGAACGATAAAACCCATGAGGTTTTAAGAGAAGGAAAGAGAATTGAACTTACTAAAAAAGAGTATGATATCCTTAAAATGCTTATGACAAATAAAAACGTTGTCCTTACAAGAGAGCAGATGATTGAAAGATTGTGGGGATATGATTATGAAGGAGATACTAATGTAGTTGATGTATTTATAAGATATTTGAGAAGTAAAATTGATGATGGATTTCAAGATAAGCTTATAAATACCGTACGGGGTGTAGGATATGTTATTAAAGAAGATTAAATACATAACTAATAAGCTTAAAAACACAAAAATTTCTATTTCTATAAAAATAACTGCGGTTTATGCAATTCTATTTTCACTAGTGCTTCTTATCTTAAATGCTTCAATTTTATTTGGAGTTAAGCATTATCTTTATAGTGAAGCAAGTAAGCAAATTGAAGATGTACAGGTAATATTAGTAAATAAAGCTAAATCATGGGATTTGTCCAGCAAGACGTTTTTTTCAGATATTCCTTCTACGGAAAATATGGAAGCTAGGGTAATTGAAAGGAATGGAAAGGTGTTAAATTCATCTGAAAAGTTTGAGTATAAAATTATGAAATGGTTAAGGCATCATAAGATAGCAGCAGATAGAGAAAAGCGTATTGAAGATGATGAAAAGCATTTAATCTATAAAAAAGTCACTGCTCAGAGCAAAAAAAATGGCACTATATATATTGAAATAATTAAAAACATGAATAATGAATACTGGTTTATGAAGGTGTTATTTGGTTTTATGGCTGCTGCTGATTTTATTGGAATTATTGCTTCAATTTTACTAGGATACATAGTAAGTAAAAGAATGCTTAAACCTATTGATTACATAACTAAAACTGCTGAAAATATAAGCATTAGTAATTTAAATGATAGGCTACAAGTAAAAGGTCCTGATGATGAGCTCAAAAGACTTGCAAGTACCTTTAACAAAATGATAGAAAGACTTCAGGAAGCTTTTGATAGACAAACACAATTTGTGTCTGATGCTTCTCATGAACTTAGAACCCCAATTGCTGTAATACAGGGATATGCAAATTTGCTAGATAGATGGGGAAAAGACGATAGGGAGGCTCTAGAAAAATCAATTTCAGCAATTAAACTTGAGGCTTCTAGTATGGGAGATTTAATTGAAAAACTTCTTTTTCTAGCAAGAGGGGATAATGATACGCAATTAATTGAAAAGAAAGAATTTTATCTTAATGAATTAATTGATGAGATTGTCAGGGAAAGCAAAATCATAGAGAAAAATCGCACCATAGAAAGTTGTAGAAATGATGATGTAATGATTTTTGCGGATTATAAGATGATAAAAGAGATGATTAGGATATTTATTGATAATAGCATTAAGTTTACTCCGGGGGGTGGTAAAATAGACGTAAGTTCAATGGTGTATAATGATACTGTTCAAATAATAGTTTCAGATAATGGCATTGGAATTCCAAAGGATGAAGCCCAAAAAATATTTAATAGATTTTATGTTGTTGATAAATCAAGATCAAAGGAAAAGGGTGGCTCTGGACTTGGACTTTCTATTGCTAAGTGGATTGCTAATATGCATGGTGGAGCCATAGATGTAAAAAGTAAAGAAGGTAAAGGGACAAAAATAATTGTAACATTAAAATTAGACTGAGAGCTAGATAAAGTAAATTCATTAAGATTACTTTAAAATATAAAAATGTAAGTTATTTATCAGCACTTTACTTTAATTTATTAGTTTTACATAATGTAAGGCTAATAAATTAAGGTAAACCATTGCTAATATATAATGATTAAGTAATAATTAATTGCTACTAAGGGTCTCATTCTTTTGGTTAACAGTTATTGTATAAAACATTACAGTTGAAAATATAAAAATCATGATAGTACTTGCTACGACTACATACCTTATATTAAAATATTCTGATAATGCTCCAATACAAACTATAGAAATTATAGTTAATATACTTTGAAAAAACGAAATACTGCTGAGTATTCTTCCAAATATTTTTATAGGAATAATTTCTTGTAGAATAGATATATAACCTGTGTTGAACATAGATTGAAAAATACCTAAAATAATAAATCCAATTATGGCCATTATTAATGAATTTGAAATTGAATATATGAAAAAGCCTAAAGCGCTAAATATGATTCCGAATTTCAACAAGTTATTAGTTGATATCTTATTTGCAAATGCCATAATTATAATGGAACCTAAAACATATCCAACTCCAGCAATCATAAATAATATACTATATTCCGAAGAACTCAAATTTAAAATTCTTGTAGCAAAAACAACTTCTTGCGAATCTAATGCTACACCTATAACTATAATGGCTACAGCTAGAAAGTTAAAAATAGCAAATTTAAAGTTTTCATAAATCATGAAAGTATAGGATTTTTTCCAGTCATCTACTAAACTTTTTAGTATGTTTTTATGAACTGTTTTTTGGGATTCAATTACTATTTTATATTTAGGCATGAAAATTAATAAAAATGCGGATATAAAAAATGATATTGCATTAATTATAATTGCTGTAGATGCTGAAGATATTGCAAGAATAATACCTGAAACTGCAGGTCCTATAACAACAGAGCCATTTGTTAACATTCCCCTAATAGAATTAAAGCGTTTCCTTCTATTTTCTGATATATTTTCTGTGATATATGGCAGTGATATTGAATTGTATATTGAGATACCTATGTTGAGCAAAAACATTAATATATAAATAATTAATATATTTGGAAAGGCTACCATTAAAATTAATACAGCACAATTGAGTATATTGATTAATATCATAATTACCTTTTTATTACATCTATCTGCTACACTTCCCGACCAAAATTTTGTTAATATCGATGTTATATAAGGAATTGCCCATATGGTTGATACTAATAAAGCAGAGTGAGTTCTTTTTAAAATATCAATATTAATAGCAACTAAATATATATAATCACCTATTGAGGATATGCCATTGCTCAATAGTAATAAAGAAATTTTAAAGTATTCTTTATTTCTTATGCTATTTTTGTTCATATTTATCTTCTGACTTTGATATTAAAATTAAATAAGATGAATTCCTTGTAAAACATTGCTTATTCATATTAATTGCCTCCCTTAATTACCCAATATCACTTTATATTTTAAAAAACTAACTTTAATGTAATTATTTTCTATAATTATAGTTCTGTATATTATTAATGTCAATATTGATTTGCATAAATTTTGATAAATTGGGAATAATTTTATGCAAAATTTGATAAATTACAAATTGCAAGGATTTGAAAAAGGACCACTATATAAAAGTTTATATAGTGGTCCTTTTTTATAAATATTTCTCTATCCGTACCTGCTGAGCTACATGTTTACCAATCAAAGTGATAGCCTGCTTAGGGCAATGGTTTATGCATCGATAACACCATGTGCATTTATTTGAGCTACAAGCTTTTCCACCTTCTATTGTAATATTCTTCATAGGACATTTTTTAGCACATAAGCCACACCCAATACATTTGATTGTATCAATATTAATAGCATCTGTATAGTGTTGTGTTTTATTATAGAACCACAATCGTTGACCTAGTAAGCCAGCAACATGATTAAAGATATTTAGCCCATCTTTAGTGGGATTTCCATTTTTTAATTTACTAGCAGCTTCTTTAAGTTTAGTCTCTGCATTTTTTACAATTTTTTTGTTTTCAGCTAAAGTTTTTTTGAGGGCCTTAGAGTCTGCAACAGTATCTGGCATTCTTATATGTAATCCACCTGTTATTTTTGCTCCATATCTTTTAAGTATTCGTGCTGAGAGTCCAGTACCATCTCCACTAAATAGACCCATTGTAGCAATGATAAACACATTTTTATTTTTAAAATGATTACTGTTTTTATTAATAAAATCTTTAACAATCTTAGGAATATTGCTAAATTGAATGGGATATGCTAATAATATTTCTTTATTTTCATCAATTTTTTTTATTACATCAGGATCTGTAATGGAAAAGCAATTACTTGTCCCATTATAATATTCCATAAATTTATTTATTACATATTTTGTATTGCCCGTTCCACTAAAATACACACCAACCATTTATTTTACCTCCTGCATAGGTTTGCTAAGCATAAATGTCTTAAATAAATCCTCAAAGCCCTTATGTAGAAATTCGGATTTAGACATATTCATACTTTTTTTAATATACTTTTCTTTATTATCTGCAAGAATAATTAGTCCATAAATACTTCCCCATTGCAGAAAGATTTTTCTTATCATTTCCTGTTCATTATCATATATTTCATCCCTCATTAAAGTATCAATAATAAGATGATTTATTTTTTCACCAGTATCATAGATTTTATGAAGTATATCATTTTTCTTTACATACTTGTCTTCAACATAAAGTTCTTTCATAATTACTTGATAGTTTAAAGGATAATGAGCTTTAAATTCTACCATAACATCACATATTGCCATATATTTATCATGTATAGAGTAAACTTCATTGGATAGTTTTTTCTCTAACTCTTTGTAAAAATATATCATTGCTTCTAATGAAATGTAATTTAAGATTTCATCTTTGCTTTTAAAATAGACATACAAAGTTGATTTACTCATATCAGCAACCTTAGCAACATCATCCATTTTAACTTTTTCTATTCCATTTGCCTCAAATAAAGCTTTTGCAGCTTTTATTATTCTGTTTCTATTGACTTCAATTAATTCAGGTTCTTTTTTTCTTGCCATTATATTACCTCCTAATTAATCGAACTGCGAGTTTAATTAATTATTTATATTGTACTCACAGTTCGATTAATTGTCAAGGAATATATTAATACTAAATGTACTTTAGTTGCGTTCCCTATATAATAAAGGATAAACTGATTTATAAAGTTATTATCATATCAATAAAAAGAACCACTATAGTAATATAAAAAAATTTACTATAGTGATTCTATTTTTTGTCATTCAAATTATTCTATCAATTCTTTGAGTCTATTTCCTTTAAGTTCATCACTGTGCCATGCAGCGACAGCAAAGTTTCCAGATGAAATTTCATTTACTTTATTTATCCATTGAATTTCACTTTTAGCTTTTGTTCTCAAAAAATCACTTTTGGTATCAGTAACAAGTAAACTTGAATTAATTATCCACCATTTATTATTGATTCCAGCCCTTTTTAAATCCTCACGAAGTCTTTCAGCCTCATATACAGGAGTTGCTTCTGGAAGAGTTACTATTATAACTTCTGTCTCTTTTTCGTTTTTGAGTCTTGGCAGAAGTTTTAAAACCGATTTTGGAATATCTCCTTCAGACCTTGAAATCTCTTTGTTATAGCTTTCGGTTGAATCCAAAAGCAGTAAAGTGTGTCCAGTAGGTGCGGTATCTATGACTACTACCTGATTTTCTGCTTTATCTACTATATCTGCAAAGGCTCTAAACACTGCAATTTCTTGAGTGCAGGGTGAACGTAAATCTTCCTCTATATAGGCAATATCAGCATTTCCCATGGTTTCCCTAGTTTTTTTTAATACTTCTTCTTTATACTTTTCTAATTCTTTTTTCTCATCTATTCTACTTAAAGTTATATTATTTCCTTCATTAATAACAAACTTCAAATGAGCTGCTGGATCAGTTGTAGCTAAATGCACCTTAACTCCCTTTTCTGAAAGACCTAAAGCTATAGCAGCAGCCAAAGTGGTTTTACCAACGCCGCCTTTTCCCATAGTAAAAATAACTTTCTTTTTACTTAAATACAGATCATCAATAAGGTTCTTAACACCCTTTAAGTTTTTCACATTAAGACTCATGTCACTTATTTCTTTAAAATCCTTTTTTAAGAGCATTCGTATATTTTCTATGCCTGTGACGTTATATGATCTTAAAGGTATTTTATAAGTTTCAAGATTTCTTAAATGTTCTGGAATGCTTTTAAGAGCTTCATTTTGTTTTTTATATAAACTATTGGATATTTCATCGTTCTTGCTGTCCTGACTAAGAATTCCGTTAATAATAAGCATTTGATTGTTAATACCTATATCCCTTAATTCAAGGGAAGCTCTTTCAGCCTCTTTAAGCGGTGAGTATTCTGGTCTTGCAACTAATATTAAAGTAGTAGTTTTATCATTTGATAAAGCTTCAACAGCATTCTTATACATTTCTTTTTTATCTTCTAGTCCTGCTAGTTGACCTAAACATGAAGCACCATGAGTACTTTCACTTATGAAATTGCTCCAGGCTGAAGGCAATTGAAGCATTCTTAAGGTATGCCCTGTAGGTGCTGTATCAAATATAATATGATCGTACTTTTCCTTTATACTTTCATCTGTTATAAAAGACGAAAATTCATTAAAAGCTGCTATTTCCACAGTACATGAGCCTGAAAGTTGCTCTGCCATATTATTTATTACAGTCTCAGGAAGTTTTCCCTTGTAAGGAGCTAAAACGGATTCCCTGTAATCTTTAGCTGCTTCTTCAGGATTAAGATTTACTATAACAAGGCCTGGAACATCTTCTATGGAAGTACCTTTATTATTAAGCGGTGTATTAAATATATCCTGAAGGTTAGATGCTGGATCAGTACTTATTAGAAGCACCTTTTTTCCACTGTCTGCAAGGGTAACTGCTGTTGCCGCCGCCGTGGAAGTCTTTCCAACTCCGCCCTTTCCTGTGAAGAATAAATATTTTGTTAGCTTAATATCTTCTAAATTAAATGTTTTATCCATTATAAGCCTTCCTTCTAGCAGCAGCCTTTATTATTACAACCGCAGCTTTTTTTAGGTTTTTTTATAGTTATGGTAGATAAATCCTCCTTGGATATTCCTGACCAATTGGAAAATTCCTCATTTGTTGGGTATGCCTTAAGCTTTTTAACCTCACCATCAACAAGTGTTATTGGAAGTACTTCTGCACCCTTTGAGTTTAAATATTCATTAACCTTCTTGTTATCTATAAATGCCTGTGGTTCACTTGAGAGGTTATGTCTTGTCACATCAGCACCTTTTTTAATCATATTATTTATAACTGTTGCAACCCTTAAAAGTTCTTTATTTATACTTGGTCCGCAGACACCTGTTGAGCAGCACATAGCTGGATCAAAAATTTCTATTTTACTCATATTTATCGCTCCTTATAATTTAATTTCATTATTTTTAATTCTTTTAGATAGGTCTTTAACTTTCTCTTCAATAGCTTTTGCTGTTTTTATAAATTCCTCATCACTTTTTCCTGTAGGATCCTCAAGACCCCAATCTTCTGTATGTTTTGCAGGTAAGAAAGGACACACTACATTACAGCCCATTTTTATTACTATATCAGCCTCTGGAATATCCTTTAAAAGTTTTGATTTATAAGTTTTATTCATATTAGTGCCATATAAATCCTTTATAATCCTTACGGCATCCTGATTTATTGTATCCCTTAGTTCTGTTCCAGCAGAATATGCCTCAAATACATCATTTGCAAATAATTTAGACAGTGCTTCTGCCATTTGAGATCTACAGGAATTGTGTACGCATATAAACGCCACTTTAGGTTTCATAGTTAAATTCCTCCGTTATTAAAATATTTTTTCTTCCAGTGAAGAGCTACATTTACAAGGGCTATCATAACAGGTACTTCTACTAATGGACCTATAACCGCAGTAAATGCCTCCTTTGATTCTATTCCAAATACGGCAACTGCAACAGCTATGGCAAGCTCAAAGTTATTACTTGCAGCGGTAAAGGAAAGTGTAGTAGTTCTTTTATAGTCTATTCCAGCTTTACGGCTTATAAAGAATGAAGCTGAGAACATTATTACAAAATACACTAAAAGCGGAACTGCAATTCTTATAACATCAAGTGGAAGTTCAACTATATATTTGCCCTTATAAGTGAACATAATTATTATTGTAAAAAGTAAAGCAATTAATGCTAATGGGCTTATCTTCGGTATAAATTTTTTATTATACCATTCTGTTCCACGTTTAGGCTCTAAAATTAACCTTGTAAGTAGGCCAGCTGCAAATGGAATTCCAAGATAAATTGCCACAGAGATAGCTACCTTACCCATAGAAATATTAACCTTATAGCCTGTTAATCCAAACATAGTTGGCAGGACAGTTATGAATATATAGCAGTATACTGAATAAAAGATAACCTGAAAAATTGAATTAAAAGCTACAAGTGCAGCTGCATATTCTGTATCACCATCAGCCAGGCCATTCCATACAATAACCATGGCAATGCACCTTGCAAGACCGATTAATATAAGTCCGGTCATAAATGCTGGATATGATTTTAAAAATATAATTGCAATTAGAAACATTAAAATTGGTCCTATAATCCAGTTCTGTAAAAGTGATAATCCCAAAACTCTAGGATTTTTAAAAACTTTATGAAGTTCTTTATAATTAACCTTTGCCAGTGGTGGATAGAGCATAACTATAAGTCCTATAGCCATAGGAATAGATGTTGTTCCTATGGATAAATTTGATAGTGTACTTGCAAGGCCTGGAAAAACCCATCCTAAAAATATTCCAAGTGCCATTGCTAAAAAAATCCATACTGTTAAATAGCGATCAAGCCACGATAATTTTGATGATTTATTATTCATATTAATCAACTCCTATTTTGTGCAGCAGTTATCATTAAAGCATACCTTGCCTGACTTTAAATCCTCACAGCCAAGTCCACTTTCTCTATAACTTTTTAGCCTTTCAAAATCTTTCTTACACGAATCTAAGTTAGTTGCATGTTTTCTTATTATTTCATCTATAAAGGGAAATTCTTTAATTGTATCTTGATCCATTTTGTAATATACATATTTATTAACCTTGTAGTAATCAACTATTTTAGCTGTTGTAAGTTTGGTTAAGTGGCGGGAAGCATTAGATTGACTAATATCAAGTACTGCTTCTATTTCACAAACGCACATTTCACCGCTTTCAAGTAAATTTAATATTCTCATGCGTGTTTCATCAGATAATGCTTTCATCACTTGTATTAAATCCATTTTTTTCACTCCTTATATGAACATATTCAATTATAATCATATGACTTATGTTTGAAATTTGCAACATTTTTTTTCATTATATTAAAAATATAAATATTATATGGCACTTCACTTAAATGTTTTTTATTAATATTAATGGTTAAAATTAGTAGATAATTTTACAAAATAGTACTATAATAATATAAGAAATATTTACTTTTAATCAAATAAAAGGATAACTGTAAATAAAAAGCAAATATTTAGTAATATTTTCACAAATAACTTTTAAAGTCTGTTTATTTAAACCTCTAAACTGATGTAAAATAAAATTACTCAGTTTTTGAGGCTTTTTTAATAAGAAGAGAAAAGCAATAACTACATTTTATTTTAAAAGTATCATTAAAATTCTTAAATATATCTAATTGTATCTACCTATAATAAATTATTAAAAAAACTTTGTATTATATGAGTATTTTTACATTAAAGTTTTACAATACACTTAATTCAGATTCTACTTCCAAATTAATAACCTTACTATTAAATGGTTGTCACTATCAATATCCATAACCAATTAGTAAGTGTAATATGTGGCACACATAAATTAAAGGCATTGGTATTTTACCAATGTCTTTTTTATTTACAAATTATTACTAAATATTAGGTTTACAAATTACAGTAAATTCCTTTTCTTTATTTATAAAGTAAATTTTATGAAATAAAGAAGTGGGGATGAAAATTTATGAACGGTAATTTATATGATTTAATTGTTATGGCTAAAGGCAATAATCAAGATGCATTATTAGAAATCATAAATAAATTTAACTTATTGATTAAAAAACTTTCTAGAAAGATGGTTTATGATGATGCTGAAACGGATTTAATAATATTTTTTATAAAAATGATAAAAAATTCAGATTTGAATAAACTAAAAAATTTTTCAGAAGGTGCATTAGTTAAATATATACAAGTTTCTCTAAATCATAAAGCAATTGATCATTGTAGAAAATATTATTTAACCAAACATAATGAAATAGCTTTAGATACTGATATTATTAAACAAGGTTTTGATAATAATAATAACATCGATAATAAATTGCTGGTTGATCAGTTATTAAATTTAAACTTTTTAACAAAACATCAAGTGTTAATTCTAAAATATTATTATTTGTTAGAATATTCAGATATACAAATAGGAAACAAACTTAAAATAAGTAGACAAGCAGTGCATAAATCTAGAATTAAGGCATTAAATATCATCCAAAATCATGTGATATTGAAACATTGATAAAGAAAAATAATACGAATTAAATCTGATTTAGATTGGGAGGTGAATGTATGTTTAACGAATTAATTAAAATAGCTGCTACCCAAGGAATATGGGCAATCCTTAGTTGTGTGCTTATAGTATACATATTAAAAGCACAGGAAACTAGAGACTTAAAGCAAGAAGAAAGAGAAAAGAATTATCAAGAAATAATAAAAGAACTTACGGATAAGTTGAATCTTTTAGATTCAATAAATTCCACTATTAATGAAATAAAAAGCAAAATTAATTGAAATTTATAACAAACACTTTTTTTCTATATTAATATATTTCTTTAAATATTTAAGCTGTAAAAGAAAGCTTTCAAAAAATATTAGCTTTCTTTTTTTGATTTTATATTAAGTATATCTCCAAAAATTTTCTTATTAAAACCTTATAAATTAGTTTACATATCTAGGAACTAATTTGTATTTAATAGACGAAGTTATTCAGCGCTGATGATTTTATAAAAAAATATTTGGAGGTTTTATTATGGGAAAAATTGAAACAGCAACAAGATGGATGATTAATTTGGCAAATGATGATACACACGGTTATGATCAGGAATATAGATGGGGACCTAATTACGACTGTTCGTCTTCTGTTATTACTGCATGGCAGACTGCTGGTGTTCCAGTAAAAAGCAATGGTGCTACTAGTACTTATAACATGAAAAGAGTTTTTCTAGAATGTGGTTTTTCTGATGTAACATCATCTGTAAGCTTGTCAACAGGATCTGGATTAATACGTGGAGATGTATTACTAAATGAAACTCACCACACTGTAATGTATATCGGGGATGGACAAGTTGTAGCTGCTAGATGCAATGAAAATGGTGGAGTAACAGGAGGACGAAGTGGAGATCAAACAGGTCGTGAAATTTGTATTCAAAATTATTACAATTTCCCTTGGGATTGCGTTCTAAGGTACAATGAAGATGGTCCTACACCTACACCTACTCCAACACCTACAGATACAAATACAGTTGTTCAATCTGGACAAGAACAAGCGAATAGATTTGTTGGCTGTAATATTGATACTGATGGAATTAGGGGATATGAAACAAAAAAAGCAGGAATTAAAGTTTTACAACATGCTATGAACTTGGATTATGGTGCTGGTCTTTCTGTAGATGGAATTTGGGGACCTGCATCAAGAAGTGCTTTAGGCAATCATTATGTAACTAGTGGAGAAACTCAATATATGGTTACTGCAGCTGAAATTTTAGTAATGTTAAGAGGGTATAATCCAAATGGTGTAGAATATCCAGGAACATTTGGTTCAGGACTAAGATCTGCAATAAATTCATTTAAAAGTGATAATGGTTTATCTGCAAATGGATTATGCGATCACAACACATTCCTTTCATTAATTGACTAGTAAATATATAACAGTTTTTTTATAAGAATGTGATTATTCTGTTTTGTGTAAGCCTCCAAACTGATGTAACATACAATTACTCAGTTTTGGAGGTCTTATTAATGTTAAACAGGTTACATATTTTAAGATATAGTTACTTTCCAATAATATTACTTCTACGTTCCATTAGTACTGTATCGTGCCATACTCCATCGGGCATTTTTGCAATTTTCTCTCTTATTCCTATTTCTCTAAAGCCGCAGCTCTTATGTAGTGCTATACTTGAACTATTTTCTCTTACAATTGCAGAATATAAGCTCCAAATTCCATTTCCTTCTGATAGTTTTACTAAAGAATTTAATATGCTTTTTCCTACGCCCTTACCCCTGTATGCTTCTCCTATATATATGCTAACTTCTGCAACACCTTTATAAACACATCTGCTGGAAGTAGGACTAAGTGCAGCCCACCCTAATACATTTTCACCATCAAAGGCTACTAGCCTACAGTTTTTCATATGTCCCTTGTCCCATTCTTCAAAGCTTGGACATTCTGACTGGAAAGTAGCTTTACCTGTATTAATTCCCTCCATGTATATTTTAGCTACAGCTTCCCAATCATTAGGTTTCATTTCTCTAATACTATAATTCATTCGTATCAATCCTTTCTAATTATTTATAAGCTTTTACATGTGCTCCTGCAAACGCAGCATCAATAACTTCTGTATCTATACTGTTATATAATTCACTGAGGTTCTTCTTCTCAGCTATGTCTTTCATAGTTTCTTTTGTATATATATTCACTGGTATAATTTCAACTTCTGTGAATCCCACACTTTCAAGTATTTCCTTATATTCTCTAATAGATAATGCACCAGCTATGCAGCCAACCCACATTTCTACACTCTTTTTTATATCTTCAGGTATATCTTTAAGTGACACTATATCTGCAATTGCCAGTCGTCCACCTTTTTTTAAAACCCTATAAGCTTCAGACAGAGCTTTTTTCTTACTCTCACATAAATTTATAACACAATTTGAAGTTATAACATCTACTATTTCATCTTTCAATGGGATATTTTCAATATATCCTTTTATAAATTCTACATTTTTTACTTCCATTTTTTCTTTATTATTATTGGCAAGTTCAAGCATTTCATCAGTCATATCAAGTCCATATACTTTTCCAGTATCACCTACATATTTAGACGAAATAAATACATCTATTCCCCCACCACTTCCTAAATCCAATATAGTCTCGCCCTTTTGAGGATTAGCAAGTGCCACTGGATTAGCACACCCAAGCGATGTATTTACAGCTTCATCAGGTAACCCATCAATGAAATCTTTTGTATATACATTTGAATTATTAGTTACAGATGAGCAGCAAGATCTAGTACACTCACAATTTGAACTAGATTGTTTAATTGCCTTACTTGCTATCTTTCCGTAATATTCTTTAACCTCTTTCTTAATATCACCCTTCAAGTGATCATCTCCTAACAACATTTATTTTCATGTATAACGTCAATAAGTACTTTTAAACTGTCAAGTATTTGTTCTCTTTTATTTTCTGGAATGGCTATAAATATATTTTTATAGTATGTACTCATATTTTCTTCTATAGTTTTAAATACCTTCATCCCCTTTTCAGTAAGCTTTATAACAATATAACGTCTATCTTCTGGGTGGGTTTCTCTAAGTACTAAACTATCTCCCACTAATTTATTTATAGTTCTGCTCATTGTACTTTTATCTAATTCCAAAATCCCCGCAAGTTCATTTAAGGAAATTTCTTTTGCTCTGCCAATTTCTACAATAGCATGACACTGGGATATAGTAACTCCCTGGCAGCTTGAATCAGATTTTTCTAAAAGACCAAGATCTCTTACTAATATTCTAATTAGTTCACGTAAGCAATCACTTTTCTTATTTTCCATAAAAACACCTCAATACAATTGTACTATGAAACAGTTGCAATATGCAACTATATTTTAATACATAGTCAATGAATATTATCTTCATTTTTCCTCCACAATTACAATATATAATTAACTCATAAAAAAGTTTTACAAAGAAAGGTGATTAATATGTTATATCAGGGATTTCTTAGCAGTTGCAATTATGGACAGTTTACTAGATACCATGGGGATGGAGGAGGAATGTTTTTTATGATGGGTTTTGGCGCATTAATACTTTTAGTAATAGTTTTTATGATTTTAAGAATGACAAGACAAAATACGATGCCTAATGCTCCAAAACATGATAATTCGGCACTAAATATACTAGATGAAAGATTTGCAAAAGGTGAAATTAGTGAAGAAGAATATACTAAAGTAAAGACTATGCTTAAAAAATAACATATGGTCATTATAATATGCGGCGCAGCTTGTAAAATTAATAAAAGTTACGCCGCAATTTTCTTATGCTTAAAACTTGAATAGTTAAGCTCGTAACCCTTATACTATATATTAATTAATATTACTGGAGTGATTGCCATGGATAATAAACTTAAAATTTTAGTAGTAGATGATGAAGAAAAAATACTGAAGGTAATTGAAGCCTATTTAATAAAAGAAGGTTTTGAGGTTTTAACGGCTAAAGATGGAGAAGAAGCTTTAAACATATTTAATAAGGAATCTGTTCATTTAATCATACTAGATTTAATGCTTCCTAAAGTTTCAGGTGAAGAAGTCTGCACTAGAATTAGAGCTGCTTCATCAGTGCCGATTATTATGCTTACAGCTAAAATCGAAGAAGATGACAAAATAGAAGGTCTTACCATTGGTGCTGATGATTATGTAACAAAACCTTTTAGCAACAGAGAGCTAGTGAGCAGAGTTAAAGCACTTATTAGGCGAACTTATAGGAATAATAAGCCCCTTGCAGAATTGCTTATTATAAATAATGGTGATCTGGAAATAGATATTGAAAAGCTTATTGTAAAAAAGCAGGGAAAGAACGTTAATTTAACTTCTAATGAATTTAAAATTTTAATGGCTCTTTTAAGTAATCCTGGTCAGGTTTTTTCAAGAGATCAATTGGTTAACAAAGCTTTTGGAATTGATTATGACGGTTTTGATAGAACCATTGATACCCACATAAAAAACATTAGGCGTAAAATAGAGGATGATCCTAAAAACCCCAGGTACATTGTGTCCATATATGGGATTGGATATAAATTTAATAGCTGAACAATTTGAGGTGATTTATAAATGAAAATATCTTTAACGAAAAAATTATCCTTAGCCTTTTTACTTACTGCAATTATATCCATTATAGCAGCAAGTTTAATTTCAAATTATATGATTGGCAAAAAATTTAATACATATTTAATTAGTGAACATAAAACTGTGGAAGCTAAAATTACCGCAAGGATAAATAGTTTATATAGTGAGCAAACTGGCTTTTCGGCAGCTAATAAGGACGAGATATTAAGGTATTCTTCAGCTGAAAAGCTATATATTGAGGTTAAAGATATTAGTGGAGCAACTATATTTACATCTAATAATTTAAAGCCTATGTCAAAATCAATGATGCATTCTATGATGGGACCAATGATGAACGGTGCTTCAATCAATGCTGGGGAATACACTGAGGATAAGTATCCATTAAAAAAGAATAATAAAAAGCTTGGTACAATAACCCTTGGATATTATAATTCATCTTACTTTAATAGCTCTGCACAAACTTTTATAAGGACACTCAATCGGTCTTTCTTTTTATCCATTTTTATAGCGTTAATTTTTGGACTAATAATAAGTATCTTTCTTTCAAGACAAATATCTTTGCCTTTAATTCAAATAACTAATATAGCTAATAAAATGAGAACTGGAAATTTAGAAGCAAGGTCTCTTGTCATATCTAAAACAAAAGAAATAGACGATTTATCTACATCTATAAATTATTTAGCAGAAACCTTAAAAAAGCAAGAACTTTTAAGGAAGCGTCTAACCTCTGATATGGCTCATGAACTTAGAACACCTTTAACAAATTTAAAGTCGCACATAGAAGCCTTATTGGATAAAGTCTGGGAACCAACAGAGGAAGTACTTACAGGTTTTTATGATGAAATTGAGAGACTGATAAAACTGGTAAATGGACTTAATGACATAGCAAAATTAGAGCAGACAACTTCAGTTTTAAACAAATCAAAATTTAATTTATCTGTAGAACTAGAAAAAATTATAGCTTCCTTTAAGCCCATATACCAAACTTCAGGTTTAAAGATATATTCAAAATTAACTCCTAACTTAGAAATACTAATGGATAAAGATAAATTTAAGCAGGTAATCTATAACCTATTAACAAATGCTCTTAAGTATTCTAAAAAGAGTGGTGAAGTTTTAGTAACCCTAAGCTCTTTAAAGGATACCATCATTATAGAAATTAAAGATAATGGAATTGGAATTTCAGATAAAGACTTACCTTTTATCTTTGAACGTTTTTATAGGAGCGATGAGTCCCGTAATAAAGATACTGGTGGTACTGGCATAGGGCTAACTATTGTAAAAAATATTGTTGAAGCTCATAACGGTACTATTAAAGTCACAAGCTCTTTAGGGGTTGGTACTACGTTTATCATTAACTTGCCACAAAAATAAACTAATGAATTAAATATTAACAATAGCTTATCAATGTATCATGAAATTGTGTGGATTCATATTATAATAAAAGAGCAATTCAAATAGAAGGGATTAATTTGAATATCTCACGGGAAAAATCATATGTCCTGAATTTAAGAAATAAATTTAAGAATTTAAAAAAACCTAATGTTTCAATAATAGTACCAACGAATAAAAGAAATTATATATCCAATATTGCTAAAAACTATATGAATTTAAATTATCCCAATAAAGAATTAATAATAATTATAAACAAAGATAATATTAAGGCGAAAGAATGTGGAGAATTAACAGATAAATATGATAATGTAAGAATATTTAAATTAAAAGAAAATACTACATTAGGAGAATGTTTGAACTTTGGTGTTTCTGTGGCCCAATATGATTATATTGCAAAAATGGATGATGATGATTATTATGGTCCTAATTATTTAACTGATCAAATGAATGCTTTTAATTATACAAGAGCAGCTATAGTAGGGAAGGCAGCTTATTTTATATGCTTTGAAGATGACTCCAGCATTTATATAAATAATCCTACTTTTGTTCATAGATATGTACGAGGTTTAGCTGGTGGCACATTACTGATAAAGAAATCGGTATTTAAAAAATGTAAATTTGAACATTTGAATGTTGCAGAAGATACTAGTTTTTTGACTAAATGTTATTTTGATGGAATTAAAATATATGCAACAGATCCATTTAATTATTTGTATATAAGGCATAAAGATATGGGCAATAATACCTGGAAAGTTAATAAAGATATTTTAAAACAAGGTTATGTTTTTTTAACTAAGAGAATTAATTATAAGGAAATGATAGATGTACTATAAATAAGGAGAATAAAAATGAATAACAATTTAAATGAAGTATACTTAAAAAAAAAAATTAGAAATCATGAAAATCAGAAAAAAGTTTTCATCTGCATATAAACCGGGAGTAACTATAATAACTGTTACTAACAAGGCAAAATTTAAAAAAAATATTAAAGAGAATTTCGTTAGATGCAAGTATCCTGAAGTGGAATTTATAATTATTTTAAATTCTAATAAATTGAATATAAAAGAATACAAAAGCTATTTTTCTATTTTACCCAATATTAAAATATATAAGTTAAATGAAGATATATCTTTGGGGGAAAGCATGAATTTTGGAATAGAAAATTCAAATTATGATTACATTTCAAAAATGGATGATGATGATTATTATGGAGAAAACTATATTGGAGATTTAATGAATATTTTCAATTATACAAGTGCTGATATCGTTGGCAAAGCATCACATTTTATATATTTTGAAGAAAATGAATCTCTGAATCTTTGGTGCGGTGGGAATGACAGCTGTTATAGTAAAGCTGTAGCTGGAGCAACGCTAGTGATGAAAAAGTATATTTTTGACAAGGTCAAATTTAACAGGTTAAATAGTGGCGAAGATTTAGATTTAATAGCTCAATGTAATTCACTTGATTTCAAAATATATTCAGGAGATATATTCAATTATGTATATAATAGGCATAAAAGAATTAAATATCACAGCTGGAAAGTTAGTAATTTGAACTTAATGCTCCGAAGCCAAAAAATTTGTAGGACTAATAATTATAAACAAATAGTGTCTATGTAGGATGTAGGCGAGTTTGCTTCAAGTTCTGTGCAAACCTTCAAACTGAGTAATTGTATCTTACACCGATTCTGAGGTTTACACAAACTTTAGAATAGGCTTCTTAAACTAGGATTTACAGCTTTTAGGCAAAAATTTTCTTATAAAACAGTTTGAAACCTTATTGAGCTTAGCAGTTATAAACACAGTAATTGGTATAGTAAGTACAATGCCAATACCACCAATTAAGGCTTTTAAAATTTCGCTTGATACTATATCTTGATTTATGATTTCTATAAAAGACATACCATCTGAAGCAAAAATTATTAGCATTATCATTGCACTTCCCCAATATGCAAGTATAAGAGTATTAGACATAGTTCCCATTATATCTTTACCAACATTCATACCAGATTTAATCAATTCTTTCTCAGAAATATTGGGATTACCCTTTTTTATTTCATACATGGTAGACGATATTGTTATTCCGATATCCATAATTGCTCCTAAAACACCCAGCATAACACAACAAAAAAATATTCCCTTAATGTCAACGGTTTTACCCATTAGTACTTCTGAAAGGGTTTGATTATCCTCATAACTCATGCCAGTAACTCTTAATACACTTCCGGAAATATGAAATAGTATTCCTGAAAGTATCATTCCGAGTGACGTGCCGCAAATAGCTCCTAAGCTTTTTTGATTGAATCCACTTACCAGTACGAAGTTCGTCACCAAGGTTATAATGCAAATTATTATTGTTGGCAGCACTGGATTATTTCCTTTTAAAATTAAAGGCATTATAATGGTTATTACAAGAGTCATTGTTAGTATTAGAGTGAAAAGTGATATTAATCCTTTTTTGCCGCCAATCAGTATTTGTAACATAATAAATATGCCGGCTATTACTATAAGGTTTTTATATCGTATAAAATCATTTATATATGCACCAGTAATATTGCCATTCTTATTAATATCATAATGCAGTATTACCTCATCATTTTTTTTAACATTGTAATACTCAATATCATTTTTATTTGTATCTGTATTATCAATTAAGTTATTAACTGTTACTATCTGACCTTTATATTTACCAGCTATTATTTTTACTTTAACTTTATTACTTACTTTGTTACTTCCACTTTTATTGGGAATTAAGTCTATTACCTTTGCTTCAGCTGATTTTGATTGCATATATTTTGAAATATTGTTTCCCTGTCCAGAATTTAATTCAAAGTTTCTAGTCTCCAGTGAAACAGGCATTATATCTGTGTTAAAAAAGGGATATGATCTAAATATTAGAATAATAACAACTAGTATAGCTCCTAATAAAATGTTCTTTTTCATCTATTTCCTCCTTAAATGCTTGTCCAAGTTCTAATTTATTTTATCAAGTATACCATATTATATATTTTCATTTCAAAAACGCTTAAAAGCTAGGTTATACGGTATTTATTGCAGCTTTGTCGTATTTAAATGATCATTTTCATAACAAATTCTCCAATATTTAATAATATATTAATATTTATTTAGAGCTTTATAGTGGTTATGTTAAAAAGAAGAATATCGGAAAGCCGTGTGCGAGAGAAGCGCATGCACGGTTTGATGAGGAGAAGGTGGTAGTATGCCACCGACTTATTCTTACTGAAATAATTATATTAAACTATTGTTGAAATGGAAACAATAGTTTAATATAATATTGTTAATATATAAGCAAGTGGGAGGATAGGTTATGAACAAAGAAGAACAGATCATGATGAGTTTAAGGGAATTATTTAATAAGATGGCTTGGCTTAATAAGTTTAGGATGGAAGACAGTCTTAAGGGGTTTAAGTCTTCTGAAGTGCATTATATCGAATGCATTGGAAAAAATGTAGATTCTAACGTGACACAACTTGCAGAGCTCCTTTATATGACTAGAGGTGCCATAAGTAAAATGACCAAGAAGCTCATAAAAAGTGGAGTCATTGAAAGCTATCAGAAACCAGATAATAAGAAAGAAATTTATTTTAGACTTACTGAACAAGGGAAAAAAATTTATAAAATCCATGAGGAATTGCACAAAGAATTTCAAGAACGTGATAAAGTCGTATTTGACGAGATGACTGAAGATCAATTTGATAGTATGCTTAATTTTTTGGAAAACTATATTAAGCATTTGGATAAAGAAATAAAGAAAAGAGATCTAGGTATTAATTAAGTTGAAATAAATTTGAATAATGAAACTACATGTAGCTTAGCTCTATTAAGAGTAGGCTATATTTTTTTATCATTATTTTGTTGACTAAGAAACAAAATAATGATATGATAAACATGTTTCCAAGGAAACAAAATGATAACTTTTGAGAGGAGAATTTGAATGTTCAAATTTAAATCATACAATAAACATGACACGGAACAAACATTAAGTAAAAATGCTTTAACATTCGGTCTTGTATCTGTATTTCTTTGTGGATTAGGCTTCACTATCATATCACCTGTCATCCCGTTCTTAGTTCGGCCGTATATCAGTAATCCTAAAAATCAAGCTATAGTTGTTACACTACTAACCTCTGTCTATGCCGCCTGTGTGTTTTTTGCAGCTCCCGGACTTGGAGCTTTGAGCGACAAATATGGACGTCGTCCAGTTCTTTTAGTATGTTTTTTAGGCTCTGCCATAGGTTACTTAGTTTTTGGTATAGGAGGAGCTTTATGGGTACTGTTCGTTGGGCGTATAATAGATGGTATAACTGGCGGAAATATAAGCACTATCTTTGCATATTTTGCAGATATTATTCCTAGTGAAGAGAGAACCAAGTATTTTGGGTGGATAAGTGCTACTGTAGGTGTAGGTACCGTCATTGGTCCAACTTTAGGCGGATTACTTGCCAAGTTCGGTTATTCTGTACCCATGTATTTTGGAGCAATAATAACTTTATTAAATGTTGTTTATGGATTCTTTTTTATGCCTGAAAGCCTTGACAGAAATAATAGATTAAAAGAAATTACTTTTATGAGACTAAATCCATTCACACAGCTTGCAAGTATACTTTCCATGAAAAACTTAAAGAGACTGCTTGTTTCAGCATTCTTACTTTGGATACCAAACGGATCTTTGCAAGCAGTTTTCTCGCAATTTACAATGGACACTTTCAGTTGGAAGCCTGCATTAATCGGACTTATGTTTTCAATTATGGGCATGCAAGACATTATTTCACAAGGTTTTATAGTACCAAAACTTTTGATAAAACTTAGTGATAAAAGGATAGCAATTCTTGGAATGATTTCAGAGATTATGGGATATATTTTTATTGCAGCATCAGCGTTCTTCCTATTCTACCCTGTTTTTATTGCTGGAATGTTTATATTTGGTTTTGGTGATTCAATATTTGGAACTTCATTCAATGCAATGGTCTCCAAGTCTGTAAATTCTAGTGAACAAGGAAGGGTTCAAGGAGGTAGCCAGTCTATTCAATCTTTAGCAAGAATAATCGGTCCTATAATTGGAGGTCAAATCTATGTATCACTTGGTCATGCATCACCAGCTTTTATGGGTGCAATCCTTATAGCAGTAGCAATACCAGTTTTGGCGAAGAGTACATATGTAAATTAGTGTATTTAGGCATATGTTAATATTGCCATAAATATTTTATTCTTTTGGATGAGAAATTTATTTTTTATATCAAAAAACTGTCGCACTAAGAAATTAGTGCGGCAGCCCCATTTTTTGTATGATTTAGTGATAGATTTGGAATAATATACTTTAAAAAGATAAGGGAGAATTCTAAGCGAGGATTTACAGATACTTTTTTCCTTCGCCCCATGCATTTCCAGCTTTCTCACCTAATGAAAAATAGCTGTTGCTGAACGGATCAAAAAATAACATTCCTGTTTTCTTGGCATCAATTATGCCGGTTTTATCTAATACTGACTCATCTGCTGCTACATTGACAATCCTGGCAAGTACAGTAGTGAAATAATTTGTTCTTAAAACCTCTATGAGTTCGCATTCGATGACTAGTGGACTGCCTTCGATGATAGGGGCATTGATGCGTTCACTCTTTACAGCCTTCAAGCCTGTTTTTGCAAATTTATCAGGAACTCTATGACCAGTTACAGTTCCAAAGTAATCCACTTCCTTTATCAAATTCTGATTAACCAGTGCAACAGTAAATGCGCGTCTCTTTTCAATGTTCTCATGCGTCTTACTACGTGGACCAATACATAATGCGAGATCACCGGCATTTGTTCTTGTACACTCATGCAAATTCATCACGTTGACTGTTCCATCATCATTATAAGTGCCAACCATTAAAACCGGAACTGGATAACCATACCCAAAAGCGTTTGAACCTAAATTTTTCATCATAATAAGCAACCTCCCCTTATTTGTTCTTTCTCAACTGAAGTCCGTCACGGTAAGCATTACCCACTTTCTCACCAACGGATAGATATGACTTATTCATCCAATCGAAAGTGATCGGATGGAATTTTTCAAATGATACCTTGCCATCTTCTCCAAGAATACGTTCATCCAGACTTACATTGATGATTTCGCCTACAAGTCTCCAGGTTTTCTCATCATAGCTCTTCACTCTGCACTCAACGGCAAAAGGAAGCTCATCGATAATTGGTGCATCTACGAATTCGGACTTTGTTGTATGGAATCCGGACTTCTCAAACTTATCTTCCACTTTATTTCCTGTTGTTATACCAAGGTAATCGCAGGCAACTTGATTTTCCACATCCCCCATACTTACAACAAAAGAACCTCTGGCAAGAATCCCTTTTAAAGTATTTCTCTTAGCTGCTACGGTAATAGTAATTTCTGTCTCATTCGTGATTCCGCCCCATACTGCTAACATGGCGGTTGGCTTTTCAGCCTTATCATAAGATGAAATCATCAAAACCGGCATTGGTGTGATGTATGGCTTTGCTCAGATATTTTTTCTAGACATATTTATCCTCCTTAAATTAAGTAATAAATCACAGTTATCCGATGCATTAAGCTCTTAACGATATGATTTCTTATAGATTTCAAGATAGTCTTCATCTGTAAGTGGTAACGGGTCTGCGGTAATGTCGCCGCCGAGCACCTCGTGTATTCTCTTTGGATACTTTGAGAGCTCTTCTTCCTTGATTCCTGCATCACTCATGCGAAGATCTTTACATCCCACTGATTCGATCAGTTTATCCAATGCTCTGATAAAATCTTTTCCGGATGTCGGATTCTGAGCTCCCATTGCTTTTGCCATTTTGATCATTTGTTCTTCTGCAGCCTTACGTTCTGCAAAGAAATTATAATAGGCATGAGCAATCATAATTAAACCAGCACCGTGAACTAAATTTTTGTGGTAGGATCCCATGGCATGTTCCATTGTATGTGCTGATGTGACAAGCATGTAGTAGCCTGCAAGTGAATTAGCCAGTGCCATATTTGCTCTTGCTTCCTTATTGCTTCCATCACGATATGCAATCGGTAGATTGGCGGCAATCAGTTCAATAGCTTTAAGAGCAAACATTTCTCCCATCGGATGCTCATTCTTATTAATCACAGATTCAGCTGCATGGAAAAAAGCATCCATTCCCTGAAAAGCTGTAAATTTAGGCGGTACACTCATCATCAGATTGGAATCAACAACAGACAGTACAGGGAACATTGATGGAACTAAAAAACCGGATTTTTCATTTACTTGGTCATTGCTGAGCACCGCGCAACAATCAACTTCACTTCCTGTTCCCGCTGAAGTAGTAATAGCAACAATTGGGGCGGCATCTTTTCCTGGATTCTTTTTTCCTCCGCTTACCGAATAACTGTAATCCCAGATATTACCTGTGTTGGTCATCATAAGTGCAATACATTTGCTGGAGTCCATGACGGATCCTCCCCCAAGTGCAACAACAAACTCACAGTCTGTCTCCTTTGCTTTCGCTGCACCATCCATAATATTACGGTTTGTCGGATTTGGACGGATCTCATCAAAGATCTCATAGGTAACTCCAGCAAGATCCAGTTCCTTCTCAAGTGCGTCCAGATATCCGAACTTCTTTGTAGATGAACCGTTTGATGTAACGATCAAGGCTTTCTTTCCTGGAAGCACTTCTGTATGCATCTCCTGAAGTTTTCCTGCTCCAAATAATACTTTTGTTGGCATATAAAAATCAAAATTATACATATCATCTATTCCTTTCAATTTTAACTTTCTTGTTACGATCCATTATATAGATTTTCACCTTTCAAATCAGCGCTAAATGTTAACTTGAATTGTTGCTTATTTTAACCTACAATTAGATATAAGTATATCTGAGTTACCAAAAAACGTTGCAATGCTTGAAAAAATTGCTCAGAAATTTGAAGAAAGGAATGTTGTTATGTCTTGGAATTGCGATACCGAAATCGATTATGCATTAGAAAAACTCGGTCAGGACTTTCCTCACCTAAATTGGGACTTTAGCCCGGATCCGTCCTCAGGAAATAACGAACTGATTTCGCATTGGTTGGGAGAGAAATCCGAGGAAGTTATGGTGTGTGCATTTAAAGGGAAAAAAATTGAGGAGAGTTTTCACCGCCAGGACTTTTTTTTCATTCATTTTGCTTACCACGGAGATTATGATGCATTAAGCTTCAACTATAACAATAGGATCACGGTAAAAGAAGGAGACTGCTATATTGGTCAGCCCTACAGCGGCTATGCTGCTAAGCGGGATTCTGATGACGAATGTATTATTCTCGGAGTACTGATTCGTAAGGAAACCTTTTTCCGGGAATACCTGAGTGCGCTCTCAGCGGATAGCTCCATGCTTAATTTTTTTTTGGAACCACAGAAAAACAAATATGCAGAAGAGTTCGTTCATCTTAAAATTCCAGCTTCTTCTCCAATCTGGCAGCTGCTGAATGTAATGATTCTTGAATATGCTCATAAAACAGAGGATTCACAGAAAATTTTAAAACCTATGGTCATGTCCCTTGCAATGTATCTTTCCTCTGAGTACAAGCGTCAGCATCTACCTACTGGCACGACATTAATTGATCAGATTATAGAATATATTGAATCACACTCTGATTCTGTAACATTGAAAGACATTGCATCCCATTTCGGATATCACCCCGTCTATATTTCCCGTCTCTTGCCGGAAAAGACAGGGAAGACATTTTCTGCTCTGCTAGCTGAATCACGTATGCGAAGAGCAAAGCTATTATTGGATCATACGGATCTTTCCATTGAAAAAATTGCTGATATGCTCGGATACAGCAATAGCAGCAATTTCTATAAGACCTTTAAACAGTATTATGGTACTTCTCCTCGTCAGCTTTGATAATCAATATTAGCGGAGAACCCAAACAACTATTTATAGTACCTTAGGTAGTTCAATTAAAGATTTAAACTCAATATCTGGCTCAAAAGGCAGCACTTCTTTTTTACCGTTAAAACGGTTTATCCAGGATACATTAAATCCAAAGCTCTTTGCTCCGACTACATCCCAGGTATTACAGGAAATAAATAATACTTCATTCTTTTTCAGGTTATATTTCTCAATAACCAAATTATAAACACTAGTATATGGTTTATATATTTTAAGGCTATCTGCAGAAAATGAATTATCAATATACTCATCTATTTTAGAATTTTTAACTGCCTTACTTAACATATCTGGTGAAGCATTGGATAATATTGCAGTGGATATTTTTCTTGTCTTTAACTCAGATAAAACTTCAGAAACTTCTTCATAGCAATTAATATTCTCATATGTGTTCAAAAGTTCTAATTTTAAATCTTCATCTTTAATATTAAAATAATCCATAGCATAGTCTAAAGATTCTTTAGTTATATACCAAAAATCTTCATATCTACTCATAAGACTGCGAAGCCAAGAATACTCTAATTGCTTAGATCTCCAAAGGTCTGAAAAAGGTTTTGCTATATCCTCTAATTTTTCGCAATTAATTTTTGTAACCGAATTAATATCAAATAATGTACCATATGCATCAAAAACGCATAGTTTAATGTCTTGAAATTTTTTCATCAAAAGCCTCCATGCTAAATAAGATTTTAAGCTAGCTTATGATATAATTATAAAATAGGATTATTTCCATGAACGTGGAAATGATATTTTTAGCGTACATGAATTAGGAGGAGATTATTTTGAAACCAGATCCTATGGTAAATGATATAGCCTCATTAATAGCAGAGCCTTCTAGATGTATAATGCTTATGAGCCTCTTAGGAGGGCAGCGTACAGCGGGAGAATTAGCTAAGACAGCAGGTATTAAACCACAAACAGCAACCTTTCATTTATCTAAAATGGTTAGTGCTGGAATAATTGAAAAACATGCATATGGTAAATATAGATACTTTAAACTAGCTAATGAGGATATTGCAAAGTTACTTGAATTACTTATGAAACTTTCAAAATCACCTAAAATAAACTCCTTAAAGCAATCTATACATTCACATACTTTAAGGAATGCAAGACTTTGTTATGACCATGTTGCGGGGAAATTAGGAGTAGAGCTTAAAGAAACTCTTTTAAAAGCTAAATATATTCAATTAGAAAATGATATATTTTATATTACTGAATTAGGGTATAAAAAATTTATTGAGCTAGGAATTATAAAAAATAAATTTAAAGATATAAGATCCTTAAATGGTGTTAAATGCTATGATTGGAGCGAAAAAGATTATCATATAGCTGGTAAATTGGGATATGCAATTGCTGCTGGATTGATTGGATTATGCTGGATTAAAAAATCTCCAATAAGTAGGGAGTTAGAGATTACAGAAATAGGCAAAGTACAGTTACATAAAAATTTTTGCCGCTAAAACCCCTAACTTTATAAATGCCTTAAAACCAATTAAAAAAAGAAAGAATACCTCTATATTTATTTGCAGCATGAGCTATATTATTATATAAATTTAAAACTGATTTAGGAGCTTTAAGCTTATTTGTGTCTAGGTAAAATGTTATGGCACCACTTAGTTTTGTGCAAGTAAGTTTATACTCTTCGCCATGCTCAAGCTTTGTTTTATATGGGATAAGGACATTAGTTAATTCTTGATTATTTTTAACTTCAGGATCATCCAAAACATCTTTCAATTCATTTAATAAAAGTTGAGTCTTTTCATCTATCTTTATTTTTTTCTTCATTAAAAAATCCCCTCTATAATAATCTTAGAAAGTACAATATTTCATTATATATCATTATACTTTTATGTATTTAAATTGCAAATTAACTTAATGGAAATTTATTAGACTCTTTTCACAAATATTATCAGTATAATAAAAATAACATATAATAAAGCATTAAAAGCTAATCTTTTATCAGAGAGACAATCTCTTTTTAAAGTTGTCCATAATGAAAAAATAGCTACAAATGTTATAATAGCTGAAATTATAAGATACTTATCGAGAAGCCACGGTGTAAACATAATACCAAGAGCACTTGGAACTGTAGCTTGTATCATCATAGAACCGCTGATATTTGAAAGTGCTAGTTTCTCTTTCCCCTGTCGTACCCATATAATTGCATTTAGGGTTTCTGGCAATTCTGTTGCAACTGGGCTTAATAGCAAAGCAACCATATGTGGTGCTATTCCAAGTGAAATACTTAAAGTCCCTAAATTATGTACAAACATTTGAGAACCTACAAAAATAAGTATAAGTGCACCTATAGTTTGAATAAGTATCAATGACTTCTTAGGTTGTACACTTTTAGGACTGATTTTTAATGGTTCCAAAGTCTCAGTAACCTCCACATTTTCAGCATTCATTTCTCTATAAAAGTAAACTCCATAAGCCACTAGAAATAAAATTCCCAGCCAAGGTTTTATTGCAAAGGCTACAAGTCCTAATCCAATCTTAAATACAAAAATGCACATAAACCAAACTTGATCTCGTGCTAATTTGTTACTATCAAATTTAATACACTCACCGTACTTTCTTTTCTTGCTAAAAATAAACATGCTTATACCAACAACAGCATATGCAATTGTGCTTAAGACAAGAGGTCCACCTAAAGCTGCTCCAATGCCAATATCTTTTTGCTTTGAATTGGTGCCGAAAACTACTGCTATAAACGTTACAACACTTTCAGGTAAAGCTGTACCGAAGGCAGCTAAAATTGAACCTACTGCACTTTGAGAAATATTAAATGTCTTACCTACCCATTCAATCCCATTTACAAAAAATTCACAGCTAAGGTAGATTAAAATTGCTGCAATAAACATAATTAAAATTGTTATTATCATTTTTCTCCCCCTAAACAAAAAAATAAAAAGACTCCTAGCATGTCAAAAACATGCCAAAAGTCTCGTTTCGCATTTTTGCGGATATTGCCAGGCTTTTTTAACCACTATGTTGACAATACCTATCAAACTACTCCCTTTTGTAAATATACAATTATGTTAATTATAATAGGGACAATTTTTTATGTCAATAAATAATTTTATTTAATGGTTAGCACCCCTTTATAGTATTTGCAACATGCAAAAAACTATATTTTTATGAGAATTAAGGATTATTTCTATTTATAAGCTCAAAAAAATAAGTATATTATGTATATTTAAATCTCTTATGTAAATATATTCAATGCAATTACATATATGCGTTTGTAAGTAAATATATTTACATGATATAATATATTAAAGTTAAATAATATTGCTATAGCATATGCTAGCTAGTATACTGTGTTAAAAATTAAAATTACTATAATGATTTACTATGTTTTGCTATTTAGCTAATATGACACAATAAATATATCTTGCATCTTATTATCAATCTTAATAGTGATAATTTAAGTACACTTGTAAATAAGTTTTTATGGTAAATATGAGAGATTAGAAAAGGAGTGGTAATTATGTTAAAATCAAAACTTTTAAAAATTTGTACCGGAGTATTGTCCTTAGGTTTTATGCTTTCAGTTTCTAATGTTGGGAGTGCTAAAGCAGCAATGTCCCGAAATAAATTTGTAGGAAATATTATTAGTTACAGCGTTCCAAGTAACTTTAGTACTTACTGGAATCAGGTTACTCCTGAAAACGCTACCAAATGGGCTTCTATTGAACCAAACCGTGGAAGCATGAATTGGGGTAATGCAGATACTATTTATAACTATGCAAGAAGCAAAGGAATGCCTTTTAAATTTCATACTTTAGTATGGGGAAGTCAGCAGCCTCAATGGTTATCAAGTCTTTCGCCATCAGCTCAAAAAACAGAAGTATCCAATTGGATTCAAGCTGCAGGTAGAAGATATTCAGGATCAGCTTTCGTAGATGTTGTAAATGAACCTTTACACACACAGCCTGCATATAAAAATGCTATAGGTGGAAATGGTTCTACAGGCTATGACTGGATTGTATGGTCTTTTCAGCAAGCAAGAAAAGCTTTCCCTAATTCAAAGCTTTTAATTAACGAATATGGAATAATCGGCGATCCTAATGCAGCAGCTCAATACGTTAGAATTATAAACATTCTTAAAAGTAAAGGCCTTATAGATGGAATAGGAATACAATGTCATCAATTTAATATGGATTATGTTTCTGTAAATACTATGAAATCAGTTTTAAATACTTTATCCTCAACAGGATTACCAATATACGTATCAGAACTTGATATTACAGGCAATGATTCTATACAACTTGAAAGATATAAGGAAAAATTTCCTGTTCTATGGGAAAATCCTAATGTTAAAGGTGTAACTTTATGGGGTTATATGCAGGGACAAACTTGGAAACAAAATACTCATTTAATTAACTCAAATGGTACTGAACGTCCTGCACTTAAATGGTTAAAATCATATTTGGCAACACATTAATCAATTAATTTTTTTAATTTCAAATATGTTTATTTTTACCCTATAAGTGTTATAATATATTTATAGAGTAAAAAGCCATTACGGTTTTTATTAGTTAAATAGTTTGGTTTGTCAGCATATCTAGTCGCATAGATATGCTGCTATTTTTTTTGAGTTTTTTTATTACCATCATTAACAGTAATAGATATTTCATCTTCCCTTAATTTAAGAGAAGCTTTTTCTTTTAAGTAAGCTAGTGTAGAAAATATGCCTACAATGCTTATTGCAGTAATACAAACTATGGCTGTTACAATCACATCATCACTCAAATTGTCACCCCCTCTGTTGTCCATATTCCGTAACGGCTCTGGAAGAGAAGTATTTCTGGAGAGTGACCAAATCAAACTTTTTTTCTCTCAATTTTATTATATCATATATTGGAATCTCTTAAATATTCTGTAACCTACTTAATAGCCGTAATAATAAATGCTTCCCAGGCTCCGGCAATAGATGAACTAGCAGCATAAAGTGTACCATTATTATTTAAATCAGCCTTTACATAATTATTATTTGCAACTGATTTAAGAGCATATTGATTATCTGTTATTTTATAAGGAATAAATTTCTCCCAGGTATTTATCTGTGAACTTCTAGCAATTAGTTCATTCTTTGAATCAATAACAGCACAAACATACTTTCCATTTGCACTTGACTTCAATGAAATAGTTCCATCCCAATTATTAACGACAGTAAAGGCTTCCCAGGCTCCATTACAACTAGGTCTGTTTGCAATTAACGGATCCTTTCCGGAGTTATCAGCACAAACAACTTTATTATTTGCTATAGCTGTCAAATAATATTGTCCGTCTGTTATATTGCTAGGTTCTGGTGCTGTAAAGTAAGGTTTAATTGCATTAATTAAATCAGTATTAGGACTAGAAGTTCCAACATTTGACCACTTGGAACGAATTGTATCAGCAGAATCTGCTGCTACATTTGCCTTTGGTACATTTTGGCGATATAATCCCCAATTATTATTGTTATTGTTTACTTTATATGTCCATTCTGTCCAACTTAAATTTGAACTATTAAGCAAATCAAGTCCTTGCTGCCATGCAGAAATATTATCCATAAGTGAAAATTCACCCATATAGCTTGGTACATTATAACCTTGATTAACAATTTCATTTACTTTATCTTTAATACTTTTAACTTGAGCCCCGTTTTCATTATTATAATCAGCATATTTATAATTATGATATTCATACATTATATTTGACCAAGAATACTTTGATGGATCTGGAAGATCACAAGGATCCCAAGTTGCCTCCATAATAATAGTGTGATCTTTATCTACTGAACGAATTGCGTTATATGCATTATTATAAATATTCCATAATGTTGTATGCAGCGTATCTTCACTTTCACCTGATTTATAACGATAGGTACAATATGGCTCATTTAGTAAGTCATAGCCTGCAACGGTTGGATTGCCTTTATAATGTGCTGCTATTTTAGACCAAAGATCATAATAAAGCTGCTGATTTCTATTAGCGTTGTTCCCAAAGAAGAATTGTGAAGCTGCTTCCTTTGCATCTCCCCCATCAACGCCAGAATGATCGCTTCCATTTTGTGATCCTGGTGCTCCATGCATATCTAAAATTACGTAAATCCCTCTTTTACCTGCCTCATTAACAAACCAATCAACACGATTAAAGGCATTTGAGAGATAGTTACCATTAGAATCCATGAAATTCATATACCATAAAGGAAGACGTATACAATTAATTCCCATTGACTGACAGTTATCAAAATCTTTTGTTGTCCAATAGTTATTTTGATAAACTCCAACTAAGTCTCGCATTGTTTGTTCACCAAAACGGCATGTTAAGGTTTTGTAGATATCCATTTCGCAAGTTACGTTGTACTGACCTGAACTACTTTCGGTAGGAGTCATCCAGAATTCTTGTAACATATATCCACCAGCATTTGTCCCTCTAAGTTGTACTATATTACCAGTACCCCAATTCTTACATAATGCTTTTCCGTTAGCCTTTAAAAAGTCATTTGAAGTGATCTCTGCAGCTTTTACTGCATTTGACGGCATCGCTATCAATACCAACACTGAAGCTGTAAATATTAAGGTCAATAAAGTAAATATTAAGCTTTTTCTTTTCATACTCAATTTTACCCCCACTATATTAATACGATAATATTTCCCTTCTTTTAAAAGTATGTTATTTTTTACAATAAAAGTACAACATTATATAATATAAGAGTAATAATGGAGGTGTTTATATGAAAAAAAAGAAGATTATTATTAGAAGCTTTGTAGTATTTATATTTATAACCATGTTAACTCTATTTTTTGTATTATCGGATAGATCCACCGTTAATGCATTTAATTGTTATACAGTGAATTTTTCGGATTTCAAAGAGATATCTAAAAATGTTTATGTTAAACCTAATGCTTCTGGCATGGATACAAGTAATATATTAAATATTATTTCTAAATCTAAGAATAATGTGGCTCGGCTATATGGAAGTTTTAATGCTAAATCTATCTTTATAATTAGCAAAGATTCATCAGCTTTGAAAAGGTTTGGTGTTAAAAATAAAACGGGAGCTACAGAAAAAACTACCTTTGGTACTTATATAGTTTTAGGCCCAGATGGCATGAATACTGATGTAATTTCTCATGAACTCACTCACAGTGAATTGGCATATAGAATTAATAAAATCAATAATATTCCTGTGTGGTTTAATGAAGGGATGGCAACGCAAGTAGATAATAGGCCCAGATACTCTGAAAAGCAATGGATAAAGAGAACTCAAAATGGGCTAAAGGTACCTAGTATGCGAAGTTTAGACTCGGATAAACAATTTTATGCAAGTGATTTAAATACTAGACGATTAAATTATACTTTAGCAAAACATGAGGTACATAGATGGTTATCCATTGTAGGGCAAAAAGGTCTATTGCAGTTAATACAAGATGTTAATAACGGTCAAGATTTTTATAAGGCTTATAAGGCTATTGAAACGGCTGCTAAATCTAAATAGATATCTAAAATTTTAGGAAATTGCATAAAAATGTAGTTAAATTTATAAATAAAGTATTTGATAATTTAGTAAAGAGAGCTATGACTAATGTTAATTAATATTGAAAGAAAGCTATATTATGGCTATGAATTCTATAAATTCATTGTCGCAGTATCAAAGTCCTAATACTTATAATAAAACACAGCTAAAATCTAAACCTTTAGAAGATCCTATCTCTTTATCAGATGGAATTGGATGTCTAGAAACTGATTCAACTACCGGTAAAGTTATGGAAAAAGCATTGCATTTTGACACTTTTGAATCAGCCCATTTAGATAAAAATAAAATTTATGTTGATTCATGTACTTACGAACATAATACCGATAAATGAATATCAAACTGCTCTACATAAATATGACGGGTATTCAACTCCAATAGCTGATTCCATGATGTCTTATCTTTATATTTTACAGCAAAATGCAAGTCCATCCTGTGGATGCGGTACATATACTTATAATTTAGAGGCTGTACCAGGAGGAGACGGAAATTATCTTGCTGAATCCGTTACTGCATATGAAAAAGCAAAAACCGAGATAGAAAATACCTACTCTAGCGATAGCATATCCCAGCGTGCAAAAAGTCAAGGAATTACAGATATAGATGCTTATACTAAACAGCAGCAAACCTCAAAAAGTGCAGAGCTACAGAAACTTAACCTGGACTATACGCAAAAAACTGGAAGTAATATCATGACCCAGGCTAATGGTCTAAATAAATTTTTTAATTATTCGAATTGGGATGGTGACAGTAATTCACATGACAACAGTTTTAATAATTTAGTGAAAGATACATTTGATAATGGCTATACTAATATTTATAGTATAAAGCTTCAAGATATTTTCAATTCGTTTGAAAAACATTTTCTAAACTAAACCTGTATAGTTCACACTCATTTTGGTAAGTACTACTTGTCAGACAAATAATATAAAAAAAATGACAGAAGCCTTATTTCATGAAGTTTCTGTCATTGCTTATATATGCTTTTCTTACATGTCTTTGTAATATATTATTTTGTATGTTTATTGAACGCCATCAAGTATCCTATTTTGTTTTAGCTTGTCACAAAAATCAAAAAAATTATCAGGTATATGTAATTCCTCCATAAAACTTTTTAATAATTTCTTTATATCTATTAGTATCCACCATGATATAAATTTGACATGAAATTTGTTTTTTATTATACTATAAATGCACTTAAATTGAAAAAAAATACATTGGAGGTATTATTATGAAAAGAAAATTAGTATCTATGATTTTGGCTGTATCAGTTATAACAGCTCCATTTGTAGCTCCCACAACAACTTTTGCTAAAACAGTTTCTAAACAACCTACAAATAAATTGAGTGCTGATGCATTGACTACATACAGTATAACTCAAAACAATGTCAGTGTTTCTGTCGATAGTTCTACACAAATTTATGGTCCATCTAGTAATAACTATTTATTTACTCCTTATAATTCCAATCAAATAACTGTATCATGGACAGGTCTTACTTGTAATGGAGCTTCCTATCCTGGCATTCACTTTGCAGCATATGATGTTAATACTGGAGAAACTTGCTACTCAGATGACTGTTATATTGGTCGAGGATACGCTGCTAATGGTTCTATGGAAATAACAGATGGCATTATTCCTGGTCATACTTATAGAGTTATGGCACAAACTGTAGGTGGAGCAGCTGTAGTAATTCAAAGTGTAACCGTATCAAATTATTAATAAATTTTACATTATATGATGTTCAGCACTTTATAATAAGATTTTTTAGATTTATAAAAGTTAATAAATAACTAAGTAGGAGCTAAATGATTCTTTTATATAGCTCCTACTTTTTGTTTTGGTGTTACTCAATGCCATATTTACCTTGAGATTCTCTACTATTTTTATCCTTCTTTGATATATATAATTTTTTAGTATTATCTAATCCCGCATAAAATACTTCTGAAATATCTTTAATATTTTGACTACTGAGCTGAGCTTTTAGCCATCCTTCATCTAATCCTACACTGGTTAGATTTTCCTTCATTACAATTCCATCTATTATTATGTCTCTTGTAAGACCTAGACTTGTTACTGGAATGTTCATATGCTTAGGAGTAAGTGGTTGTTTTTCCGCTTTTGGTAGCACAGATAGTTCTCCGTCTTTTTCCATTATGGCAAATTCCACATCAGCTACATTAAAAGCGTTCTTCTCTCTTAACTTCATCATTAACTCATTAATTGTTAATTTTACTTTCCTCATATTTTCTTCTACAATAGTTCCATTTTCAACTACAGTAACTGGTTCTGAGTTTATTAACTTTCTTAATCTAAAACTTTTAATATCTAAATACCCCGCGGCTATTGTTAGAATGGATAAAATCACAAAGGCTGTTATAGCAGATAATGATGTAAACTTTTTCCCAACAATGGCATTTGCAATTATTGCACCCATAGATACTCCCATAACAAAATCAAAAAATGTCATTTGTGATATAAGTTTTCTTCCCATAAGTCTAGTGAAAAACAGTGCTAAAATGTAAACTGCCATGCTTCTTATTAATACGTCCAGTAAGAACCTTTCCATATATGTAATTCCTCCATAAAACTTTTTAATAATTTCTTTATATCTATTAGTATCTACCATAAAGTTAATTATATTAAAAATGTTCCTATTACATATATCTAAAGTAATATCTGTAAAACAATTGGGATACCACCAGCATTGCACTCAATGCTAGCGGTATCCCATAATTAATTTTCACAAAGAATCTAGTTACTCAATAACTTTATTATTTTTAACTGCAGCTATAACAATAAACGCTCCAAGAACAGAAACAACACTTCCTATTAAAAGCACATACTTAACGCCAACAAGATCCAACAGAATTCCACCTAACAAATTGGCAATAATTCCGCTTCCCGTAATTGCCATTGTAACCATAGATTGACCTTTAATAGAGTCTCTTTTATCAATAATTTCATTAACATAATAAACACTGGCTGGAATAAATATAGCATAAGCACCCATTTGAAATACCTGTGCAATATAAATCATAACCATTCCAGTGGCTAGGAAAGTTAAGATATGTTTAACTGCAAACATAATTACAGAAATCTTAATTAAAGTTGTACAATTAACTCTTTTTCTCACTGTATTAAATAAAGACATTGCAGGCAATTCTAAAATCGCTGCTAAAAACACAGCTGTTCCCATTTCATGACTTGTTCCACCAATTGGCTTAATAACTTGAATGAAGAAATTATTGATGATTGTATGAGTGAAGAAAACAGCAACAACTCCTAGAATAAAAATCATAAACTTTTTATATGTCCTACAAAAATCAATAAAAGAAAGCTCGTTATTGTTTGCTTCTTCCCTTGAATCAATAGATATTTCTTTTTGTTCTGTTTTAGGAATGACATAAACATATACAACTATTATTAACATTATATTAAAAGCAATGTATACAAGTGGAATGATACTTGCTCCAAAGTCTTCAACCATATATCCTAAGGTAATTGAAACTATTGCATAAGCTGCACTTCCAAGCCCTCTTGCAACTCCATAGTTAACAGTAATGCCATACTTTTCAAATACAAATGCTAATGAGTTAAGTAATGGCTGTAAGGTAATCATAAGAGTTGATATTCCAACAAATAGGCATAATAATATAGGTACCATTCCTTTATAGAAATAAATGATAAAAGATAATATAATTGCAGCAACTAATATATATGCAATGATAGTTCTTAATTCAATTTGTTTATTTTTATCTGCATATGAAGCAATCATAGGTTGAGCAAAGACTGAAATTACACTAATTAAAGCCAGAACCATTCCAATAACAGAATTAGATACTCCTCTATCCAGTAAGTATACCGATGCATAGCCCATTAAACCACAAAATCCACCAAAATATAAGATTTGAGTTAGTGAATATTTTATATCTAATGATAATAACCTTTTCATTTTTTCCTCCCTACTCATCATACAATGAGTGATAAATAGGTTTCATATTTGCATAAGTACAATAAACTTTGAAACCTAATTTTTTTAATTCTTCTTTTGTATACTCAATATAAGCTCCCAGATGTCCTTCCTTATGCGAATCACTGCCAATAGTTACAATTTTGCCTCCAAGCTCTTTATATAATGTCAAAATATCTCTAGATGGCGTTAAATCATTTAAACCATATCGATGTGATGAAGTGTTAATCTCAATGCCTTTGTCATCTGCAATAACAACTTTTAGAATATCTGCAATGATATCCTTTACTTTTGGGGACGAGTAGTCACCCTTTTCATCATAACGTTTAATCATATCTAAATGACCTAATACACTATAATCATGGTATAAATTAATAACCTTGAGGATTTCCTCATAATATTTTTCATTGTATTCTTTTTGAGTCTTCCCCTTTTGGAAATCCTGGTTCCAAAATTCCTTATTATCCACCTGATGGCAGGATAAAATCACAAAATCAAATGGATAAGCATCAAAGTCCTGCTGAAATCGTTCTACTGTCCCCACTTGCATGCCAAACTCAATCCCAAAGCGCAGAGTGATTCTATCGCTATAAATATCCTTGCATCTTTTATATTCCTCAATATAATCATGAATATTACAGTTTAGATCAGTCTTAACACCATAATCTATATGTTCCGTAAAGCAAAGTTCATCAAGTCCAATCTGAATTGCTCTTTTCACGCAAGCTTCCATTTGATACTCCGAGTCATCACTAAAAGCTGTGTGTACATGATAATCAGCAAGCATAGAATCGCTCCTTTCGCTTTATTATTTTTGCCTATAAATCCGTAATATATTTATTTAAAGTATGTGCAATCCCATCTTCTTCATTAGATAGAGTTATTTCATCAGCTACATCCTTTAATTCATCTACTGCATTTGCCATAGCTACTCCTGTACCGACATATTTAACCATTGAAGCATCATTCTGTCCGTCTCCAAAGGCAATCATTTCTTCCTTTTTATATCCCATAGGAATTAGTGCAGTATCTAAAGCTTTAGCCTTATCAATTCCCTGAGCAGTAAATTCAAAGTAGAAATCTGCTGTAAACATACCACTTAAAGTATCCTTAAATGGCTCAAACATCTCTTTATAGTGAGCCTGTAAATATTCAGGATTTCCAGCAGTTAAAATTTTATTTAAAGGATAGTCTGCAAACTCCGCCAAATCATCCTTTTCGCATACCTTGAACTTACAATTACGTGCTTCATATTTAATTATGTTAAAAGGTTCACCCTTATAATCTATTTCATTGTCAAAAGCATCATTAACATACATGTAATCATCTTTTACAACCATAGGTTTAACGTCAAATTTCTTCATATGTTCAAGTACTGCTTGTCCTTGTTTAATGCTCATAGCTTCATTGAATAATACTTTATTAGTCTCACAATCAGTAACTTTAGATCCATTAAAGGAAACTAAAAGTCCATGATTTTTATTCATTTCTAATTCTCTAGCATAATCCATGAGTCCAGATGTAGGTCTTCCAGAAGCTAAAACTAAAATAATTCCCTTTTCTTGTGCTTTAATTAGTGTATCTTTAGTTTTTTTAGTAATTACCTTTTTGTCATTGGTTAATGTACCATCTATATCCATAATAATTACTTTTATCTTACTCATTGTGCTTGTCCTCCTAGTTTTTTTAGTGTATTTATTTCGTAAATGTTGTACAAAATTTAAAAGTGAATCCATTTCACCCTTCAGGTTATCATTATACTAATTCTAAAGCTGCAAATAAATAGGTTAGCTAAAAATTGAATAACATATGTCAAAAATAATGTGATTAGTGGCTAAAAAATTGAAACAAGTATGTCATATAAAAAAAATTAAGAACGATGAGAAGTAACAATATTTTGGAACATTAAAAAAATCATAAAATCCTAAGCGTTTTGAATAACTCACTAACGTTCAGACAAATTCAAAACTCTAAGGATTTTATGATTTTTTCATCAAGATTTATTAGAATTTTTTTAAATCGTTCCCAAAATATTGTTACTTCTCATATAGAATAAATGCAATGATGGTAACTTTTTCTCCGTTCCACTACGAAAAACTTATAACTGCTTCCATTCACCGCAGGCGAATGTTCTTCTACAAGTTAGTAGATTTTCCAGAGCAAAGCGGAGAAAAATCCTCCTTAATTCTTAATTCTTAATTTTCTTTATGCAATAGCCCCATACTGTAATAAAATTTTATTATAATAGCTCCTTTAAATCATCATACTGGTGACTCGTCCCCAATAGGAACTACACTAACGTGTATCTTTCTACAGCCACTATAATTTCTAATATTAATGACAAAAATATGGAATATAGACTTTTTATTTAGGGCAGCTCCACCTCCACCTGATAAATATAATCTTGTATCCCTATACCTGGTAGCTGCAAAAGTGTGAACATGACTTACAAGTGCAGCTGCTATTTTTCCTTTAACCTCTCTAAAAAAGGCTTGGCTTCCTATTGTAAAAAACGAGTCATCTCCAGGCTGTGGAATCCATCTATCTGTTGCTGGAGGCACATGCATGCAAGTAAACGTATTCTGATACCTATCATCTAAACTTCTTCTCAAATATTGAAGTTCCTCCCTAGTTAGTCCATACTCATGATATACATAATGATATAATGAATCTAGTGCAATAAGTGTTAATTCATATCTTGGTATATTTAACGTAAAATGCAGTGGACCAATCATTTCTACAAAATTAGCAACAGACGCAGCTCCTGTTAATTGTATATCCATTTCATGATTTCCTACTGCCGTAAAAAGTGGCAAATCAGGTGCATCACTATTTTTAGCATCTATAAAGAATTGAAAATTATCTTTTTCACTACCACTAAATACAATATCTCCCCCGTGTAAGATTAACAAAGGATTGTATTTTTTAGCTTCCTCCATAGCTTTTTTAAAGATTTCAATGCTAGTATGACCGTTTCTTTCCACCCAGCTGTCTCCCATAAAGACTATATTATAGTTTCTAGGATTAAGGATATCCTTTCTTTTCTTAAGCAATTGTAATTGTTCTTCATACATCCTCAAATAAATTACCCCCAATTATATAGGCAAATCATTTCAATTAATTTACCTTTGCTTCAATTTTTAAGCTTATGATTCGTTATACTCTATGCAAAATTGAAGGTATTTGTTAAGAATTTTCATTTAGTTCCTAAACTTAAAGAAATTAAAAACTTTGTTCTTGAATTTTAAGTTGAAAAAGCTAGAGAAACATGAAAAAGCAAAAGCCTCCTATGAAAAAATATCTGGGTTAGAGGAACTAAAAAACAGGTCAGATACGATAGTTGAGGCAGAAGGAACAGATAAATATGAGCTCACTTACTACAGGGGTATAAATAAGAAAAGGAACTGATAATACCAATTCATATGTAACCTTTGGAGGTACTCAAGGGGTATATAACATAGTGCAATCCAATAATGGATATAAGCATCTAGAACCACATTCAATGTTGAATAAAGATATATTAAAAGATTTAAGCGGTAGTTATGATAATGTAAAGAAAAAATTAGCTAACTAATTTAACATATATCTTCGCCGAGATATTCTAATATTTTAAATGACAGATAGATGCTGAAAAATTCATCTACATTGTTTAAATCAACGTTCATTATTTCTTCTATCTTTGATATTCTATATCGTAAAGTATTCCTATGTACATGCATTAACTCCGCCAGTTTTGATTGGTTTTTAAAATTCGTTACATATAAATATAAGTTTTTTAAGTAATCCGTTTTATACATATTATCATAGTCAATGAGTTTAAAAATTGAAGGATGACAGAAATCCTTTAATGATCCTTCCCTAGAACATACGGAAAAAATATGCTGCAAAATATATGAATCATAAAAAAATATATATTTGTTATCATCTAAGCATTGTCCAAGTTCTATGGATTTAAGTGACTGTTTGTAGTATTTATTAATACTAATTAAATTATAAAATGGCCGGCTAACGCCGCAAAACATTTCAAGATTACTTAAAACTTTATTTAATTTCTTAAAACAATTCTCATATAATAATTTATCCTGAATGCAACTAGTTACTATAGCAATATTCCCCTTATACAGCACGCAAATAGAATTATAAAATATATTTTCAAAGAAATCCCTGATATACTTAAATTGAACGTATGAAATATTCTTTTTACTGATGACACTTATAACATTAAGAGGATATTTCAAATTTAAATGTGTGAATTTAGCAGTCTCATTAATATCCTCCTCACAGCTTATCTTCCCATCAAGCAACTCTAAAATCAATAAATCCTTATTGCTTATATCCGTACTTTCATAATAGTTGTGCTTTTGAAGTTCTACTGAAATTGCATCACTTAAAATATTAATTAATTTTATATCCCTTTCAGTAAAAGGCTTAAATGCCTCCAGTATAATAGCTTGACCTAAAAGCTTGTTTCCAGCATATATATTTGACCACATTCTAGACATGATGAATTTATCACTTTCTTTATATAAAACCGACTCAGAATTTTTAGTTATTCTATCCTCCAATTTATCTAAGTCATCAAAATTATAACTAGCACTATTGGTAGATTTAAAATAAATAGGTATTCTTGAATCAAATATGTTATCTTTTAAAATACGCTGTAAATTGTCATACCTTTTATAAGTTTTTGAAGTAATGCCCTTCCATACAGGAGCATCCACCTTAATATTATCTGTAAAAGATAAAACTTTAAAGTTTGTATTGCTAATAAAAATAGGATTTCCAATAGACTTTGAGGCGATATTAACAATATTTTGCAAGCCAGTATTTTGCGAAAGTACTTCTAATAGTTTCAAAGAATTAACATTTAAAGTCTGATATTCAAAAAAGATGCCTAAAACTTCATTGAATATTGATGCTGCAGAATTACTGCAAATAAATATTATATTAGAATTTTTATTTATTTCAATTGACCCTGATAATTGTGTTTTAGAAACAATTAAAAAATTAGTTTCATGCAAAACAAGATTGTTTATTTTATTATTGTCTAACGTTTTCACCATATAAAGTGTATTAGGATAAAAATCTTTAATATTGCTTTCTAAATATTTTATAGATTTAATAAGAGTTATATTTTTGTTATTAATATAACTTTTAGGATTATATTGTTTAAGCTTTTCGATAATGCTGTCAATTAATATTTTCATAGGTAACCTCCTAAATTAACAATCATATTAATTAATCTTTTCTTATTGTGCACATGCATAAATATTAAAAGCCATCATTTAAGTATATGCACATTGTAATTTAGCGCTTTTATCGTTAACATGATAAGTATAATCATAGTTAACATAATGGTACCACAATATCAGCATAAAATAGTAAAAAAATATTTTTAATTTCAAATTATAAGTTATATATACAATTTAATAAGTATTTTAAAGAAAGTGCATGTTCCAACTATGTATAAAGGATATATTCAGCTTAAATGGGGTTAAATGTTAAATATCTATGATTATATAACAAATTCCTATATTAATTAATTTTGTTAAAACGCATAAAGATTTATTTGTATTCTAGCTGATATCACCCACAAATATAACAAAATTGCTAAATATAAGGAATTATCAAAGAATCTGAGAAGGAGGTTTTTTATAAAATGTTAAGAAAATCAAGTGTATTCTTGTTAACGTTGGCATTAACTTTAGGTTTTTCAGTGAGTACATCTACAGCAAACATAAAGGCAGCTACTACAAGTGCTCTTGCAAAAACACCGGGATATTCTAACCCACTTATAACACAAAAATTTGGTGCAGACCCATGGGCAATGGTTTACAACGGAAGAGTGTATCTTTATATGAGCAGTGACTCCTTTGAATATAAAAATGGGCAAATTGCTGATAACGATTATAACAACATAAAAACTATAAGCGTTATATCTTCTGATGATATGGTGAACTGGACAGACCACGGCGAGATTCCAGTGGCTGGATATAGTGGTGCTGCAAGGTGGGCAAGTAATTCTTGGGCTCCAGCCGTCACACATAAGGTTATAAACGGCAAGGAAAAGTTCTTTCTTTATTTTGCAAACAGCGGCGGTGGTATAGGAGTATTAACCTCAGATAGTCCAATTGGACCATGGAAAGATCCTATTGGAAGACCTCTTATTACTGGTAGTACTCCTGGAGCTAGTGGCTCTCCATGGCTCTTTGATCCAGCAGTACTAGTTGACGATGATGGAACAGGATATCTATATTTTGGAGGCGGTGTTCCAGGCGGAAATCATCCATCACAGAGTCAAGCTGCGAACCCAAGATCAGCTAGAGTTATAAAATTAAGCAGCGATATGACACACACAGTTGGCAGTGCAGCTGCAATTGATTCTCCATTTATGTTTGAAGACTCTGGAATACACAAATATAATGGAAAATACTATTATTCATATTGCTCTAATTTTTCTGGTAATCACCCATACGGAGCTCCACCAGCAGGTGATGTTGCTTATATGACAAGTAACAGTCCTATGGGGCCATTCAATTATCAAGGCGTTTTTCTTAAGAATCCGGGAACATTCTTTGGCGTTGGCGGAAACAATCATCATTCTGTTTTCCAGTTTAAGAATCAATGGTATGTAACATATCATGCTCAAACATTAGGAAAAGCTATGGGAATTACAAAAGGATATCGTTCACCTATGATTAATAAGCTTTCATACTCCGCAAATGGCAGTATAAACAATGTTACGGAAGATATGAAAGGTGTACCTCAGGTTACTAATCTTAATCCATATGTAAGAAATGAAGCTGAAACAATAGGCTGGAATGCTGGTATTTCAACTGAAAAATGTTCAGCACCAGGAAGTATGGTAAGCAGCATCAATATGGATGTTACAAACATAAAAGATGGTAATTGGCTTGCTGTGTCAAAGGCTGACTTTGGAAATGGAGCTGATTCCTTTAAAGCCAATATCGCATCAACTGTTGGCGGCAAAATAGAAATACATTTGGATAGTGTGGATGGACAAGTTATTGGTACTTTAAATGTAAATCCTACAGGCGGCGAACAACAATGGAAGGAAATGCAGTGTAATGTAAAGAAGGTCAGTGGCGTTCATAATATTTTCTTCAAGTTTACTGGCAGCAGCAATAAAAAGCTATTTAATATTGATTACTGGCAATTTGGCGGTGGATCTACAGGAACTAATACTGATCCAGGTACAAACCCAGGCACCAACCCAAGTTCAGTAGTTTTAAATAATGGATGGTACTACATTAAAAACCTTAATGCTCAAAAATACCTTCAGGTTGCAGGTAACATAGGACGAGCAACCCAAAATGTTGAGCTGGATGCAGGTTCAGGTGCTGCCGGTCAAAAATGGTATTTAAACAATATAGGTAATGGATGCGTAACACTAAAAAGTGCATTGGGTAACTTTATGCTTGATGTATGTAATGGTGCTAATAATGATGGGACAAATGTTCAAATCTATAATGCATATGGACATACTCCCCAACAATTTTCTTTAAAACCTTCATCAAAATCCGGTATATACGCTATTACAACTATGTGCAGTAATGGAACTAAAGCATTAGACGATTCCAACTTTGCAACCACGGATGGCACTAATGTATGTCAGTGGAGTTATACCGGAAACAATAATCAACTATGGTCATTCGAACCAACGAATAATTAAGGGAGGAAATATTTAAATGAATATTAAAGTAAAAAAAGTATTACTGTCTTTAATGGCAGTTTCTATGACCTGCTTATCATTTGCAGGTGGAGCAACATCGGTTAAAGCAGCTTCAACTGCTACAATAAACGTAGCCAGTAAAAATCAGGTTATAAGAGGATTTGGTGCTTCAAGTGCATGGTGCGGAGCTTTAAGCGATACCTGCATGGACACTCTTTATAAAAACGCAGGCTTAGACATTGTAAGATTGCGTATTGCTCCAAATGAAGGCTGGAATAGAGGCGACTTTAGAGCATGGTCTGACGAACTTTCTAATGCAAAAAAAGTACGTGCTAGAGGAGGTATTGTCTTTGCAACTCCATGGACACCACCAGCTTCAATGAAGAGTAATAACACAACAACTGGTGCTAATAGAGGTTACTTAAAACCTTCTTCTTATGCCGCTTATGCAGCTTATTTAAAGACTTTTGTAAAATATATGTCTGATAATGGCGCACCTTTATATGCATTATCTCTCCAGAACGAACCAGATTGGTCACCTGATTACGACGCTTGTACATGGACAGCACAGCAGTTCCATGATTTCCTTTCACAATATGGAGCCGGTCTATCCAGTGTTATTAAGCTCATTATGCCTGAATCTTTAGGTTTTAATCACGCATTATCAGATCCAATTCTTAATGATCCTAATACTGCTAAGTATGTTTCAATTATTGGAGGACATTTATATGGAGCTACTGTTAGGGATTACCCTTTAGCACGTAATAAAGGAAAAGACATCTGGATGACTGAAAATACTATTAAGGGCAATGATCCAGCTGCATGTACTAAATTAGCTAAAGAAATTAATGATTGCATGACAATCGGTAACATGAATGCTTATGTATATTGGTGGATAAGCGGCGATGAAAACGGCTTATATAACACTAGAACTAATCAGACTTACAAGAAAACTTACGTACTGGGTCAATTCTCTAAATTCATTAGAAATGGCTATTATAGAGTTAATGCTACAAGCAGTCCTCAATCAAATGTTTATGTATCAGCATACACAGGAGATAATAAAGTTGTTGTTGTTGCAATAAATCAAGGAAATTACGCAGTAAATCAGAACTTCAGTATGCAAAATGGAAGCGTTTCTAGCGTATCTTCATATGTAACTTCAGGTTCAGCTAACATGGCTAAATCTGCAAATATTACTGCAAATAACGGAAACTTCACAGCATCACTTCCAGCACAAAGTGTAACTACTTTCGTTGGAAACTTAAACGGTGGTACTACTAATCCAACTAACCCTACTAATCCAACCAACCCTACTAATCCTACTTCGGGAACTTTAAATAATGGATGGTACTATATAAAAAATGTTCATGCACAAAAGTACCTTCAGGTTGCAGGTAACACAGGACGTGCAACTCAAAATGTTGAACTAAGAACAGGTTCAGGTGTTGCCGGACAAAAATGGTATTTAAACAATATAGGTAATGGCTGCATAACACTAAAAAGTGCATTAGGCAATTTTATGCTTGATGTGTGCAATGGTTCCAATAACGATGGGACAAATGTTCAAATTTACAATGCATATGGACACACTCCTCAGCAATTTTCTTTAAAGCCTTCAGCTGCTGGAAATTCATATGTTATTACAACTATGTGCAGTAACGGCACTAAAGCATTAGATGATTCTAATTATGCAACTAACGATGGTGCTAATGTATGTGAATGGAGCTGCACTGGCGGAGACAATCAGTCATGGAACTTTGAACCAGCAAATTAACATTGATTTGTAACATTAAAAAAATTCTATAAATCTAAGGTAAGAAAATCATAAAATCCTAAGAGTTTTAATAACTCGCTAAAAACTGCTCAAACAAATTAAAACTCTAAGTATTTTACGATTTTCTTACCAAGATTTATTAGATTTTTTTTAAATTGTTACTTCATCAATGTTAATTTGCTTTGGGAGAATCAAATGAAAAAATTCCTCCGTACCTACGGAATTTTGGATATAAATAGGTTACTGTATTTTTCTTTTCGTAGTGAAGCGGAGAAAAAGTTACCATCATTCTTAATTCTTAATTTCTTTTCACATTCTATTTAAACAAAATAAAATTTATTAAGGGGGAAAAATTTTATGTTAAAGAGGAAATTACTATTTGGTTTGGCTGCTGTTATTATGTTCTCGCAGCCGGTTGCAATAAATAACTTTGCATCTAATGCTTCTTCAGCCTCAAGTGCCATAAGCGTTAAAGCTGCTACAACAAGTAATTCAGCAGTAACAACTCTTCCAACTATGCCTCCAGCAGGATATGACAAACATGGTCCATATCCATCAGGAAGAGTTCAAGACGTTTACTATTATTCACAAGTAACAAAAAGTACAAGAAAGATGGTAGTTTATACTCCACCAGGTTATAGCACAACTAAAAAGTATCCTGTTATTTATGGAATTCATGGTGTTAATTCTTGGCCTTCAACTATCTTTGATGATTGGTGCTGCGATGGTAGTAACATAGCTGATAACCTCATTGGTCAAGGAAAAATTCAGCCAGTAATAATGGTATCTATGGACAATAATAACGTTAATTCTCATGATGAACTATTTAATGCTGTTATGCCATATGCTGAATCACATTATCCAATTATAGCTGATGCTGATCATAGAGGAATTTATGGTTATTCAATGGGCGGAGGAGTAACATTTGCTGAAGGGCTAGGTCATCTAGACACCTTCCACCACATATGTCCATCATCTGCTACACCATTTAATCATCCATCTGATGCAAACATGTTCCCTAATAATGGAGCAGAAGTTAAAGCAAAAGTTAAAACACTACTTCTTTCTTGTGGAACATCAGATTGGGACGGTTTTTATCCACCAAATTTAGCTACACATAATTATTGCTTAGCTCATAACATTCCACATTACTGGTTATCTGTTCAAGGTGGAGGTCACGATGGCAGCGTATGGAGACCTGCTATGTGGAACTTCCTTCAACTAGCATTCCCAGCAAACGGAAATACTAATCAAGGTGGTAATCAGCAAAATAATACTACCTTAAGTAATGGCTGGTACCGCATTAAAAATGTTCATGCTAATAAGTACCTTCAGGTTGCAGGTAATGTAGGAAATGCAACTCAAAATGTTGAGCTAGATGCATCTTCAAGTGCTGCCGGTCAAAAATGGTACTTAAACAATATAGGTAACGGATGTATAACACTAAAAAGTGCATTAGGTAACTTTATGCTTGATGTATATGGTGGTGCTAATACTGATGGGACAAATGTTCAAATCTTCAATGCATATGGACATACTCCACAGCAATTTTCTTTAAAACCTTCAGAAAATGGAAATTCATATGTTATTACAACTATGTGCAGTAATGGAACTAAGGCATTAGATGATGCTAATTATGCAACTGCTGACGGCTCTAATGTATGTGAATGGAGCTGCACTGCTGGTGCTAATCAGTCTTGGACTTTCGAACCAGCTAATTAACATTGGAAAATAATAATATTTTGAAACATTAAATAAAACTCATAAATCTAAACATCATTGGGAGTTTAGTCATAAACCCATCATTCTTCTGTATAAAATATAGGCTATCTTAATGTTTACTATTAGTAACTTCCATTTATATTTAATTAAACATTGTGTGATACAGAAAGTGCTTGTATTAGATTAAGAAGGATAATGGGCTAAAGCCCAAACCTCGTATATGATAATATTCATTGAATTTTATTTAAACCGCTTCCAAAATATTGTTACTTTCCATAGAGTAAAAGCAATGAAAAAAGTTTCATTTATTCTTAATTTCTCTATAAGAAGGAGGCTTTGTTATAGTGAAAAATAGTTTATGTAAAAAAAAGTTTTCTTTTAAAAAGCTTAGTTCCATAGCAGCAATAACATGTATATTGATAACAGCGGTATCCTTTACTAGTGCTAAGGCATATACTTCAGATTTAGGGAATGGAACTTATCAAAACCCCGTTATGTATGCGGACTATCCAGATAACTGTGTTATTAAAGTAGGAACAACTTATTATATGGCATGTTCCAGCATTAATTATATGCCAGGACTTCCTATACTGAAATCAGAAGATCTTGTTAATTGGGAAACCTGTTCCTATGCATTTGATCGTATTGATGCAGGCATGAATGGTATTGATAAAGCACATGCAGATGCCTACAACCTAGTAAATGGTAAAAACGTTTACGCAAATGGCTGTTGGGCTCCAAGCTTAAAATATCATGATGGTACTTTTTACGCTACCTTTTCTTCACTTGATCTTGGAAAAACTTTTGTATGTACAAAAAAAGCTCCAATGGGCTTTGGTGGCTGGGATTTTACAGAAATTAAAGGTTTAGGCTATTCTCATGATGCAGATCTTTTCTTTGATACTGATGGAAGAGTATATCTTATTAATGGAGGATGTAATGTAACAGAATTAACTTCAGATTGTAAGTCTGTTAAACCCGGCGGAATAAACAAAAAAGTTTTTGATGGTGGATCTAGCCATGATGGTAATAGGATTTTCAAAAGGAATGGCTACTATTATATACTTTCAACACCCGTAAAAGAAAATGGACCTTACCAGCGTATAGAAAAAGCCTGGAGATCCAGAAGTCTTACAGGTCCTTATGAGCAAAAAGTAATTTTAGATGATGGTGCAAATCATCAAGTTTGTGTAGTTGAAGATGGCAGCTACAATTGGGCAATGTTATTTGAAGATAAAGGTGCAGTTGGACGTATTCCAAAGCTTGCTCCAGTTACTTGGACAAACGACTGGCCTATGATAGGCATAAATGGAAAGATACCATTAACATATACTAAACCCGCAGCAGGAAATGGAATAAAATCACCTGGAACAACAGATGAATTTGAGGCGCAGGGTTCTATATCTTCTCAGTGGCAGTGGAATCACAATCCTGATAATTCAAAATGGAGTACCTCTGAAAGACCAGGTTGGTTAAGACTTAAAACCAGTTATTCTGCTGATCTTCTTCAAGCAAGAAATACCTTAACCCAAAGAATACAAGGGCCAGCATCTTCGGGCTATGTTAAGCTGGATGCATCGAATCTTAAACCTGGACAAATTTCCGGATTGTCTGCCTTTCACTGTAAATATGGATATATAGCAGTGAAGAATGATAATGGGACCAAAAAGCTAGTTCAATATAATGTAGACGGAAAAGAATACTCTATTAACCTTACTAATAACACCATATATTTAAAGGTTGACGCCGACTGCAATGCTGAGACAGCTAAATTCTATTACAGCTATAACGGCAGTAATTGGACACAGTTTGGCAGTACCCTTAAAATGAATTTTTTCTATAAATTATGGTTTGTAGGTTATAGATTTGCTCTGTTTAACTACACAACAGGCCATGACACCAGTGGTTATGCGGACTTTGACTATTTTAGATTCAGCCCCACTGCAACAGGGACAAGTACAGGCACCAATCCAAGCTCAGGAGTTTTAAATAATGGTTGGTACCGCATTAAAAATGTTCATGCTGAGAAGTACCTTCAAGTTGCAGGTAACATAGGACGCGCAACTCAAAATGTTGAGCTAGATTCATCTTCAAGTGCTGCTGGTCAAAAGTGGTATTTAAACAATATAGGTAATGGCTTACTAACACTAAAAAGTGCATTGGGTGACTTTACGCTTGATGTATGTGGTGGTGCTAATGATGATGGCACAAAAGTTGAAATTTACAATGCATATGGACATACTCCACAGCAATTTTCATTAAAGCCTTCATCAAGTGGAAATTCATATGTTATTACAACTATGTGCAGTAATGGAAGCAAAGCATTAGATGATTGCAATTATTCAACTAATGACGGTGCCAATGTATGTGAATGGAGCTGCACTGGTGGAGACAATCAGTCGTGGAGCTTCGAACCAGCAAACTAAAAAATAAATTAAGAGCATTTCCATTAAGGAAATGGAGGTATCTATACGTTTAGAAGTTTTTCGCAGTGGAACGTAGAAAAAGTTTCATTCATTCTTAATTCTTAATTTTTTAGGAGGTGATTATATGAAAAAAGTATATTATATAGCAGCCCTTTCACTTGCATTCTCTTTACTTTCTCAAGGAGTGTGTCATGCTGATAATCCGGTAGTACAAACCATGTATACTACTGACCCTGCTCCCATGGTTTATAACGGTACTTGCTATTTGTATACCGGGCATGATGAAGATAAATCAACTTGGTATACCATGAATGATTGGAGATGCTACTCTTCAACAGATATGGTAAATTGGACAGACCATGGATCACCATTATCGTACAAGACATTTAGTTGGGCAAAAGGTGATGCTTGGGCAGGTCAATGTATACCTAGAAACGGTAAATTCTATTACTATGTTCCTGTAACTCAAAAAAGCGGTGGCATGGCAATAGGCGTTGCAGTATCAAATAGTCCTACTGGACCCTTTGTAGACGCCCTTGGACATCCCCTAGCTTTTACTGGTACAGGTGATATTGATCCTACAGTGTTTATAGATGATAACGGCCAAGCATATTTGTATTGGGGAAATCCTAATCTTTTTTACGTTAAGTTAAATCAAGATATGATTTCTTACTCAGGAAATATTGTACAAGTACCTTTGACTACATCCGGTTTTGGAGCACGTACTGGAAAGTCTGATAAAAGACTTACTTTATATGAAGAAGGCCCATGGTTTTATAAGCGTAATGGAATGTACTACATGGTATATGCAGCAGGTGGTATACCTGAATATATTTCTTATTCTACAAGCAAAAGCCCTACCGGTCCATGGACTTATAGAGGTGTGATTATGCCTTCTCAAGGTGGCAGTTTTACAAATCATCCAGGTGTAATTGACTTCAAAGGACATTCCTATTTCTTTTATCATAATGGTGCTTTACCTGGAGGCGGAGGATTTACACGTTCAGTGTGTATTGAGGAATTTAAATATAATCCTGATGGCACATTTCCAACAATAAATATGACTAAAACGGGAGTGTCTGGTACTGGTAATTTGAATCCATATGTCAGAAATGAAGCTGAAACAATTTGCTGGGAATCAAATGTTAAGACTGAAAGCTGCAGTGAAGGTGGAATGGATGTATGTAATATCACAAATAACAGTTGGATAAAGGTAAAAGGTGTTAACTTTGGTTCTGGAGCAACTTCCTTTGATGCAAGAGTGGCTTCAGTAAATGCTGGTGGAAATATTGAACTTCACCTTGATAGCCCCACAGGAACGCTAATTGGAACTTGTCCTGTTAAGAACACAGGTGGTTGGCAATCTTGGGTTACTAATTCTTGTAAGGTAAATAAAGTAAGTGGTATACATGACTTATATTTAAAATTTACTGGAAGCAGCAATAGCTACCTATTTAATGTTGATTACTGGCAATTTAGCGGTGGTAATGCTACTCCAACTAATCCTACTAATCCAACAACTTTAAATAATGGATGGTACCGCATTAAAAATGTTCATGCTGAGAAGTACCTTCAGGTTGCAGATAACATAGGACGCGCAACTCAAAATGTTGAGATAGATTCATCTTCAGGTACTGATGGTCAAAAGTGGTATTTAAACAATATAGGTAATGGCTTAATAACACTAAAAAGTGCATTAGGCAACTTTATGCTTGATGTATGTGGTGGTGCTAATGACGATGGTACAAAAGTTGAAATTTACAATGCATATGGACATACTCCACAGCAATTTTCTTTAAAACCTTCATCAAGTGGAAATTCATATGTTATTACGACTATGTGCAGCAATGGAACCAAAGCACTAGATGATGCTAATTATGCAACTAACGACGGCTCTAATGTATGTGAGTGGAGCTGCACTGGCGGCGACAATCAATCTTGGGTATTTGAACCAACTAATAATTAAAGGAGGAAATTTAAATGAATATTAAAGTAAAAAAATTAATACTGTCTTTAATGGCAGTTTCTATGACCTGCTTATCTTTTGCAGGCAAAGCAACATCAGTTAAAGCAGCTTCAACTGCTACAATAAACGTAACTTCTAAGGATCAGGTTATAAGAGGCTTTGGTGCTTCAAGTGCATGGTGTGGAGCTTTAAGCGATACCTGCATGGACACTCTTTATAAAAACGCAGGCTTAGACATTGTAAGATTGCGTATTGCTCCAAATGAAGGCTGGAATAGAGGCGACTTTAGAGCATGGTCTGATGAGCTCTCTAATGCAAAAAAAGTACGTGCAAGAGGAGGTATTGTCTTTGCAACTCCATGGACACCACCAGCTTCAATGAAAAGTAATAACACAACAACTGGTGCTAATAGAGGTTACTTAAAACCTTCTTCTTATGCTGATTATGCAGCTTACCTAAAGACTTTTGTAAAATATATGTCTGATAATGGAGCTCCTTTATATGCTCTGTCTCTTCAGAATGAACCAGATTGGGCACCTGATTACGATGCTTGTACCTGGACATCACAGCAGTTCCATGATTTTATTTCACAGTATGGAGCTGGTCTATCCAGCGTTGTTAAACTCATTATGCCTGAATCTCTAGGCTTTAACCAGGCACTCTCAGATCCAATTCTTAATGATCCTAATACTGCTAAGTATGTTTCAATTATTGGAGGACATTTATATGGAGCTACTATTAAAGATTATCCTTCAGCACGTAATAAGGGAAAAGATATCTGGATGACTGAACACTATCTTGAAGGCAACGATCCAGCTACATGTGTTAAATTAGCTAAAGAAATTAATGATTGCATGACAATCGGAAACATGAACGCTTATGTATATTGGTGGATATCTGGAGATCAAAACGGCTTATATAACACTAGAACTAATGAGACTTACAAAAAAACTTACGTAATGGGACAGTTCTCTAAATTTATTAGAAACGGCTATTATAGGATTGATGCTACAAGCAGTCCTCAATCAAATGTTTATGTATCAGCATATACAGGAGATAGTAAAGTAGTTGTTGTTGCAATAAACCAAGGAACAAACGCAGTAAACCAAAACTTCAGTATGAAAAATGGCAGTGTTTCTAAAGTATCTTCATATGTAACTTCAGGTTCAGCTAACATGGCTAAAGGAGCAGACATAACTGCAACTAATGGAAACTTCACAGCGTCTCTTCCAGCACAAAGTGTAACTACTTTCGTTGGAGACTTAAATGGTGATACTCCAACCCCTGTACCAACTACTACTAAAGTTGAAGCTCCAACTATGAGTGTTGTATCCGGCACATATACCACCGCCCAAAAGGTAAGTTTAAGCAGCTCAACTTCAGACGCAGCTATATATTATACAACTGACGGAAGTGATCCTACAACTTCATCAACATTATATAGTGGACCAATAACAATATCAAAAACTACTACTTTAAAAGCTATTGCTGTAAAGAATGGAATGACAGATTCAGATATAACTTCTGCTGACTATACAATTTCAACTTCTCCTGAACCACAATCACCAGTTGAAATTTCATGTTCAGTTGCAAGCAATTGGGGCTCTGGTGCATCAATTAATGTAACAATCAAGAACAATGGTACAACTCCAATAAACGGCTGGAATTTATCATGGACTCTACCTAACGGTCAAACTGTAACAAACATGTGGAATGGCAGCTATAAAATGGGGGCAAATAATGCTATAACAGTATCTAGTCTGCCTTACAATGCTGTAATCGCACCTAACTCAACTCAAAGCTTTGGTTTCAATATAAGCTACAACGGAACATTTAGTGCACCAACTGCTTACAAGTTAAATGGTGTTGACTGCACAATAAAGTAAAACTAGTTCTAAAAAAAGTCAAGAACTTAAAGAGAGTTAAGAGTGATAGAAGCAGCTATACATTTAAGAGTTTTCACGGTGTAACATAGAAAAAGTTTCATTAACTCTTAACTCTTCACTTACTTTAGTTTCAACCAACTAATAATTAATTAAAGTTTAATGCAAGGAGGCTTAATTATGAATAAAAAATTTATTGGTATGGCATTAAGCTTAGCAATGACTTTGACCGCAACTACAGTTCCTTCAGTGCCCGCTTTCGCCGCTAACACTCTAACTGTAGATTGCCAAAATACAATTAGAAGCGTAACTCACTGCGCAAGTGGATCTCTCTATGGAGTTACAGAAAATAAACCAGTTTATATTGCACAGTTTGTTGCACCTCTAAAGCCAAATGTTTTCACAAATCCGGCCTTATCAGGCTTTAACCATCAGCAATACACTGGAGCTGCTATACCTACAGCTAAAAGACTTACTGGCACAACAGGTAGAGTCATGATTAGATTGGCAGATATATTTAGAGGATGGCCTTATGCTTTTACAAACATGAATGATTGGCTCAGTAAAGTTTCTAATGTAATCAATCAAAAAAAAGCTTCAGGTTGTACAAACTTTTATGGTTACGAAATATGGAACGAGCCAGACGGCACATGGAAAAGTAACAGTGTAAGTTTTAATAACATGTGGCTTCAAACTTATAAGTTAATACGTTCTCAAGATCCAACAGCTCAAATTATAGGTCCTTCATACTCATATTATAATCATTACAATATGAATGCTTTCCTTAACTTTTGCAGGAGAAATAACTGTGTTCCAGATGTAATTTGTTGGCATGAACTTGGTGGAAGCCAAAATATTTCTAATAATATTAGAGATTTAAAAAACTTAGAAAGATCATTTGGAATACCAGAAAAGAAAATATCAATAAATGAATATAGTGACAGTAATCACTATGCCGAGGGTCAGCCAGGAGCATCAGCACCTTTTATTGCAAAATTTGAACGTAATAAAGTAGATGCTGCTTGTATTTCATGGTGGTGGACAAATGCACCAGGCAGATTAGGAAGTCTTATGGCATCTGATACACAAAAAGGTGCTGGATGGTGGTTTTATAAATGGTATGGTGATATGACAGGTAATATGGTTAATGTTACACCTCCAAATGATAATAGCAAACAAGTGGATGGCTTCTCGTGCGTTGATTCAAATGCTAAATATATAAGCGTACTCTTAGGCGGAGTTAATGATGGAACCATTAATGTTAATTTAAAAAATATCCCAGCTTTTGTTGGTTCGACTGCAACTGTTAAAGTAGAAAAAGTAGATTGGCAAAGTAAAGATACTCCTGTGAATGGCACAAGTCTAGTCTCCTTAAAGAATTATAGTGTGTCTAATAACTCAATTAATGTATCAATATCAAATACCAATAATACTAGCGGATATAGAGTTTATATAACTCCTTCTAATTCAACTAACCCTAGTAATCCAACAACTTTAAATAATGGATGGTATCGCATTAAAAATGTTCATGCTAATAAATATCTTCAGGTTGCAGTTAACACAGGACGCGCAGCCCAAAACGTTGAGCTAGATGCATCTTCAGGTGCTGCAGGTCAAAAGTGGTATTTAAACAACATAGGTAATGGCTGCGTAACATTAAAAAGTGCATTAGGTAATTTCATGCTTGATGTATGTAATGGCGCTAATAACGATGGAACAAATGTTGAAATTTACAATGCATATGGACATACTCCTCAGCAATTTTCTTTAAAACCTTCAGGCAATGGAAATTCATATGTTATTACAACTATGTGCAGTAATGGGACTAAAGCACTAGATGATTCTAATTATGCAACTAATGACGGTGCTAATGTGTGTCAGTGGAGCTGCACTGGCGGAGACAATCAATTCTGGACTTTCGAACCAGCCAATTAACATTGATTTGTAACATTAAAAAAATTCTATAAATCTAAGATAAGAAAATCATAAAATCCTAAGAGTTTTAATAACTCGCTAAAAACTGCTCAAACAAATTAAAATTCTAAGTATTTTACAATTTTCTTATCAAGATTTATTAGATTTTTTTTAAATTGTTACTTCATCAATGTTAATTCGCTTTGGGAGAATCAAATGAAAAAATTCCTCCGTACCTACGGAATTTTGGATATAAGTAACTTATTTAACTTGATATCCTATTATTTAATCTTTAAATAGGTTAATGTGTTTTTCGTATGAGAGCGGAGAAAAAGTTACCATAATTCTTGATTTAAAACAAATAATTTCAATGGAGGAAATTTTATGTTAAAGAGAAAATTACTATTCGGTTTGGCTGCTGTTATTATGTTCTCGCAGCCAGTTGCAATAAATAACTTTATACCTGCTACTTCTTCAGCCTCAAGTACCATAAGCGTTAAAGCTGCTACAACAAGTAAATCAGCAACAACACTTCCAACTATGCCACCAGCAGGGTATGATAAACACGGTCAGTATCCATCAGGAAATGTTAAAGATGTTTACTATTATTCATCAGTAACAAAAAGTACAAGAAAGATGGTAGTTTATACTCCACCAGGCTACAGCACAACTAAAAAGTATCCTGTTATTTATGCAATTCACGGTGTTAATTCTTGGCCATCAACCATTTTTGACAGTTGGTGTGTTGATGCTAGTACTTTAGCTGATAACCTTATTGGTCAGGGAAAAATTCAGCCAGTAATAATAGTATCCATGGACAATAATAACGTTAATTCTCATAATGAACTATTTAATGCTGTTATGCCATATGCTGAATCACATTATCCAATTATAGCTGATGCTGATCATAGAGGAATTTATGGTTATTCAATGGGCGGCGGAGTAACATTTGCTGAAGGTCTCGGTCATCTAGACACCTTCCACCATATATGTCCATCATCTGCTACACCATTTAATCATCCATCTGATGCAAACATGTTCCCTAATAATGGAGCAGAAGCCAAAGCAAAAATTAAAACACTACTTCTTTCCTGCGGAACATCAGATTGGGACGGTTTTTATCCACCAAATTTAGCTACACATAATTATTGCGTCGCTCATAACATTCCACATTACTGGTTGTCTGTTCAAGGTGGAGGTCACGATGGCAGCGTATGGAGACCTGCTATGTGGAACTTCCTTCAATTAGCATTCCCAGCAAAGCAGAATGATAATCCAACTCCTGTACCAACTACTACTAAAGTTGAAGCTCCAGCTATGAGTGTTGTGTCCGGAACATATACCACTGCTCAAAAGGTGACTTTAAGCAGCGCAACTTCAAAGGCGGCTATATATTATACAACTGACGGAAGTGATCCTACAAGTTCATCAACATTATATAGTGGACCAATAACAATATCAAAAACTACTACTTTAAAAGCTATTGCTGTAAAGGCTGGAATGACAGATTCAGATGTAACTTCTGATACCTATACAATTTCAACTTCTCCTGAGCCTAAACCACAATCACCAATTGAAGTTTCATGTTCAGTTGCAAGCAATTGGGGTTCCGGCGCATCAATTAATGTAACAATAAAAAATAATGGTACGACTCCAATAAACGGCTGGAATTTATCATGGACTCTCCCTAACGGTCAAGCTGTAACAAATATGTGGGATGGCAGCTATAAAATGGGGGCAAACAATACTATAACAGTATCTAGTATGCCCTACAATGCTGCAATAGCACCTAACTCAACTCAGAGCTTTGGTTTCAATATGAGCTACAGTGGAACATTTAGTGCACCAACAGCTTACAAGTTAAATGGCGCTGACTGCACAATAAAATAAAAACTAAGAGCTTAAAGGAAATGAAGAATTAAGAATTAAGAATGAATGATGATTTTCCGCCGCTTTGCTCTGGAAAACCTAAATTTTATAAGCTTTTCGCAGTGAAGCGAAGAAAAAGTTACCATCATTCTTAATTCTTCATTGCTAATTTCCCTTCTGTAATAGTACGAGGAAGTAAAAACACAAAAGCCAGCGCTACTATTAAAATAAAAATTCCAAAATAATAAGTATCCCTTTGTGCAAATAGATAAATATCCTTCGCACTCAAACTTTTATTTTTACTGTAAACTAACTGGCGTGACGTTAAAATGACACTACTGGATGCAACACCTAATGTCTGTCCAAAATTACGCATTGTTGCTAACATTCCAGAAGCAACACCGGCATGTTTTCTAGGCGCTGAATTTAAAATAGCCGCATTGATTGAAGAAACACTCAGTCCATTTCCAATTCCCATAGCAATTAGTGTAAATATGACCATAGTATAATTAGAAGAACTTTTCAATAAACTCATAAATAGACATCCTCCACATATAAAAATCAATCCAATACCGGACGGTAAACGTGTTCCATACTTATCACACATACTCCCTCCAAGTGGCGACATCACCATCATCATAATTGGAGATGCCAGCATGATTAGCCCTGACTGATCCGATGGTAATAGCAGTATGTCCACTAAGTAAAATGGTACTAGGTATGTAATCAATTGCTGTACAAGATAAGAAAGCATACACACAATATTTGCCATGGAAAACATTTTATTTTTAAATAACTTCAGAGGCATTAATGGTAATTCTGTACGTTTTTCACGCATGATAAATATATATAATACAAGAACGCTGAAAAATACACATCCTAAAAACGGAACTGATTTCCATCCCCATTTAATACTAAAGTTAAGCCCTACTGAAATGGCACCTATTGACATTGAAAATAAAATGGCACCAAGCCAATCCATACCTTTTGATTCAGAAACCTCTTTCTTGTCATCTGGCATAACAATGCAGGTTGCAATAAAACCTAAAATGCAAAATGGCACATTAAAATAAAAAATAGCATGCCACGAGAAATGAGTCAATAAAAATCCCCCAATTGTAGGTCCCGCAGCCATTCCTATGGAAATAAATACAGAGTTTATGCCAAGCGCCTTGCCACGCTTATTTGAATCAAAAGTTCGACTAACAATTGCCTGTGTAATAGAAATCATAATACTATATCCAATTCCCTGTAAGCAGCGAAAAAAAATCAGCGCTCCTAAATTTACCGACAATAATGGCGCTGCAATACATACTGCCCCGAAAAACAAAAATCCAATTTTAAACTGCCTCTTATACCCATAAAGTTCTGCTGTCCTCCCAAAAATCAGCAGAGTACAACATGGTATAAGTGAGTACACTAGTGCTAGCCAGCTAATACTATTCTGACTAACGCCAAATTCCTTTGTAAGTGTTGGAAGAGCAAGATTCAAACTATTTATAGAAAAGCATACAACTAGATTTGCCATGCTAGTAACTGCAAAGATCATCCATTTTTTATACTTATTTTCACCAATTTTATTCATTTAAGCATAACCCCTTTTTCTCTATCTCAGTATCTTGACTTATTATAATGCATATGCTATTATTTGTTAAATGGATCTTATTGATACTATTAATTCGTTTTTCGAATAATTAAAGGAGTTTTAACATGGACACGCAGACTTTAAAGACCTTTCTTCTACTTTCAAAATTAAATAATTTTTCACTTACAGCTGAAAAATTATTTGTAGCTCAATCCACAGTGACAAACCGTATTGCCGAACTAGAAAAAGAAATTGGCAAAAAATTATTTATCCGTGATAAAAAACATATAGGACTAACTAGAGAAGGTATTCTGTTTAAGAGTTATGCAAAGAGAATTTTAGAATTAGAGAAAAATGCCATGCAAGAAATGAATCAGGTGAATTTTTTTAAAAACACACTTCGAATTGGAAGTGCCGATACTGTTTATGAATGTTATTTATATCCCATTATCAGCTCTTTTCTAATTTCCAATCATGACACTTCAGTTAAAGTAATACTTGATCATTCACAGGATTTGCTGCATCTATTAGAAGACCAACTACTGGATATTGTTTTTTCATATCTATATTATAAAAAACCTGGATACCAATGTGTCCCCTTTGCTTCTGACGAGCTGATTCTCGTCACTAGTCCTAAAAACAATTCTTTTATAAATGGTATCTATAAAAATGATCTCACCAAAATACAGTATCTCATGTGTGACCTTGCGCTGCAGGGAACAGGACAATTTATACGTTCTTTATTTCCTAACTATTATCAATTTCCCTTTGAGATTGACAACAGTACAAAACTCGTGCAGTATTTGCTTGATGGTTTCGGTTATAGTTTTCTCCCCAAAAGCATTGTAAAATCCTATATAGAAAATAACTCCTTGATTTCAATACCATTAATTGATTTTGACACACCTCAAATCAATAGTTATCTTGTTTATAAAACTAATAATAAAGGAGTACAAAATTTTCTATCAATGTTTTCATTAGATCAATCACTTAAATGATTTTAGGATAAATGGTAAATTTGTAGTTGAGATTCTGCATATATTGTTGACGGTATCGAAAAATATGATATACTTATACTCAGTACTGAGTATAAGGAGATTATAAATGAAAATACAATTATATATTCTAGGGATTCTCATGAGATATGGTTCAAAGCATGGATACAGTATTAAACAAATAGTATCAGATAACATAGCAGACTTTGCTAAAATCAAACTCCCTACAATTTATTATCATTTAGATAAACTTGCGGAAAAAGGCTATATAAATTATGTTATTGAAAAAGATGGTAATAGGCCTGAAAAGACAGTATATTCTATCACTGATTCAGGAGTTTCTTATTTTAATTCCCTGATTAATAAAATTTTAGCTGAAAATTATAGTTTAGAATTCGATTTTGATGGAGTATTATATTTTTCTGAATTTGTTAATAAAAAAACTGTTATTAAAAATTTAAATAGGCAAAAAGATTATATAGAAAATAAGCTGAAAGAATTAGCTAATAATAAAGATAATACAGTAAAAAAATTGTTACCTGAGTGCAGAATTTATTGTATTAACATATTTAATCATCATATATATCATTTAGAAACTGAATTAAAATGGATAAATGAGACATTAAAGGGACTCTCTTAAGAGTTCCAAAAAAATATCATTATAGTCAGTACTGAGTATAATTATGGAGGTATATTTATGGAAAAGAGTCTTTATTCAAGAAATTTTGAAGTTAACTATTATGAAGTAAAGGATAATATTTGGAGAACTACCTCACATTTAATAGATAATCAACATGATATTCAAGTAACAGCAGATGTATCCGTACCAGATATGATTATATTAGATGTTAGAATAGAATTATTGCGTTATCCGACTAAGAATTGCATTTTAATTAAAGATAAAGCCAAAGAACTAATAGGTACTAATATTATTTCAGAATTCCGCTCTAAATGTGATGAATTGTTTTGTGGTGAATTGGGATGTGGCAATGTTAGAATGCTTCTTGGAATTTCTGTGCCTGGGGTAATCTATAATTATTTTCCGCATCAAATTAAAATGGGAAAAATGACAGAAAATCAATGGTGGAATTTTTGCAGAGAAAAACTTCCCAAGGCATGTATATCTCACACAATGATGAGTAACAACGCCTAAAATTGTTATATTAGTACAATGTGTTGACTTTTAACTTAATCAATACATTGTACTTTTCTTTTAAAATATATTTTTTCATCGGACAATCCTAGCTTTACTTAAACTTTTAATTACACCCTTTAAACCAGTATATTTACTCATTTCTGATAACTCTCTTATAATATTATCTTCATAAGATGAAAAATGTAGTTTTTCTATATAAGCTGTATAATATATATATTTAACTAACTTATCTATCAGAGGAATATTTTTTTCGTTAGATACATCTAGCTTTACATAAATTTTTAATAATTCTTCTTTAATATCTTCAAATCCACTTTTTTTTGATTGTGCAATACTATTGTATAAAGCATGTACTAAATCTTTAGAACTCTTAATACTTTTTTCCTTATCTTCCATAACTCCTCCACAATTTATAAATATATACTTAAATACTTGTACCGTTATAATACCCTTAACTTATAACTTAGTCAATACACAAAAAAGGCAACCACTCATTTAGTAGTTACCTTGAAATATTGATAAACAAAATGTATAAGGCAGGCTATCATTTAGATATCTAATTTAAGTAAATCAATTGCATTTTGACGTCCAATTTTCAGTCTTTCTGCACTACTCATAGGAATATTATCAAACCATATACAGGCATTGTCAAGACTTTCATAAGGCGTATCTGCGGAAAACATTACTCTATTGCTGCCGATTGACGAAAGAGTATTTTCTAAGGCACAAGTGTTAAAATGTCCACTAGTAGTTAACCAGATATTATTTTCAAAGTAGTATGTCAGCGGTTTTTTATGGGCACCACATGGATTTTGGTTATTAAGACGTTGTTGAAGTCTTGATAATGCAAATGGTATACCTTCGCCTTGATGAGCTAGAATCAATTTGGCATTTGGCAATTCATCAAATATGCCACTGCAAAGAATACGAATGGCATGTAAAGCTGTTTCAGCTCCAAAGCCCCAAGCAGAACCTAAAAGCCCCTCATATCCTTTGTAAGCCAATTGCTGACTTGGTGCTGGATCACGTGGATGTAAATACAAAGGAACGTCTAATTCAGATAACTTTTTCCAAAAACAAAAATTCTGTGGTTCATCCAAATATTCTATATGATTTTTATCATCCTTCATAGTATAGCCGTTGATAAGTGCTCCCACAAATCCAAGTTCTTTCACGCAAAACTCTAGTTCTTTACATGCGACTTCAGGATCTTGCATTGCTACCGCAGCAAAAGCGTTGAAACGTTTAGGATATTTTTTAACATAGTTTTCATAAACCCATATATTCATTTCATGAGCAATTTTTACTGCTTCCTTTGTATCAAAAACTTCTTGCACACCAGGCTGAGTCAGTGACATGATAAACATTTCAACTCCATTTCTGTCCATGTCCTTTATGCGTAGTTCAGGCGAATGTAAACGAGCTTTTACTGCTTTAAAATAATCCACCTTGTCTCTGGCTGTTTCATTCTGAGGATCACCTGTAGCATCCCAAGTAGGAGACTCAAAATGTTCTTCCATTGAAACTTTGCCATGCATTATTTTCTGACCATAGGGTGCAACATAATCTTTTACATAATCTTTTCTGATTTCATAATCGTCCATATATACCTCCTAATATTAAATTTATGGGCTAAATTTAATATATCTTAACGTAAAATATTTATTAGTAATTAAAAAAAATTACATTTTACTTCTTCATAATAATATATATGAACCTTATCTATGAAATAATTACTTATACTTTATCATACCTGCATAGCATGAGGCTTTTAGTTGAGATTCTATTGCACTCTAAACCCGTTAAGACAATAATAACTTTTTAATTTTTTCAAATTCAAATTTTATATCCGCATCCATCCTCAAAAAATATTCTATTAATGTAAATTAGTATTATATATATATATCTTTTACCATATAGTTATGTTATAATGTAAAGTGTTGTTTTTACCTGTAAAGACATATATCATTTCTTTAAAAAGCAGCTTAATTAAATTCATACTCCTATTTTGCAAGTATAAATTTAATTACATCTCTAGTTTTTTAACCATACTTAAAATATTCTATTAACAAAAAGAAAGAAGGGTTACAAATAATGAAAAAACATTGTTTATTGTTTTCAGCTTTTGCAGCACTACTTTTCGTGCTGTTATCATTCAATAATTGCTACGCTGCAACTGATACAACTCATCCAGGTTTCAGAGTTCAAGGAAGGTTTCTCTATGACAATCAGGGAGAAAAAGTAACACTTTACGGTATAAACAAAATGGCTATTTGGACAGATATAGATGGTGAGCCATCTTTTCATGAAATAGCAAAAACAGGAGCAAACTGTGTAAGAATTACTTGGAATACTTCTGGTACAGCAGAGCAGCTGGATACCGTTATTCATAACTGCCGTGCAGAACATATGATTCCTATTGTAGAGCTTCATGATGCAACTGGGGAATGGTCCAAGCTCTCTTCACTTGTTGATTACTGGACAAGGCCTGATATAGTAAAAGTAATTCAAAAGCATCAGCAGTATCTCTTAGTTAACATTGGAAATGAAGTAGGTGATACTTCTGTAACAGATGCTGATTTCAAATCTGGATATGAATCAGCCGTAAGTAAAATGAGAACAGCAGGTATTCATGTACCTCTATTAATTGATGGTACTTCTTGGGGACAAAATATTAAGATTCTCCAGAGCTGCGGTCCTGACATAATCAGTGCTGACCCTGATAAAAATGTTATGTTCTCCGTCCACATGTGGTGGCCATATATGTATGGACATACTGATCAAGAAGTAGTTGACTCACTAAAAAAATCTGCAGATATGAACCTACCTTTGGTAGTTGGAGAATTCGGTAATGAATGGGATACTACAGAAGCTGGTCAAATCCCATACAAAACCATAATGGAGAATTGTGCTAAAAACCAAATAGGTTATATAGCTTGGGAATGGGGTCCTGGAAACAAACCTCAAACATTTTTGGATATGACAACAGACAGCACTTATGCTACTTTACACGATTGGGGCTTAGAGGTTGCTGTAACAAGTAAATACAGTGTAAAGAATCTCGCTGTAAGACCTATATCAATGTTATCAAATCTTCCTCCTGAAATGCCTAAAGAAGGCTTGCCAGCTGGAAATCTTGCTCTTAACAAAAAAGCTGTTGCTTCTTCTCTTGAAAGCACTGAATATTCAGCAGATAACATCGTTGATGGTGACCCAAATACACGATGGGCAAGTAATACTTCAGATTCAAATTGGGTTTATGTAGATCTTGGCGAAAAGAAAGACATAAATAGAGTAATCATAAACTGGGAAACTGCATATGCAGCACAATATAAAATTCAAGTTTCAGATGATGCAACTTCTTGGACTGATGTTTACACTCAATACAGCGGAAAAGGACAAACTGAAGATATAAGCCTTAAGGGCTCTGGACGTTATGTAAGAATTTACGGCCTGCAGAGAGTTAATAGCAGCTATGGGTACTCTATTTTCGAGCTTGGAGTATACGGACCTGACTCAGATTTAAGTGCATCTATATCTCCTGATGTAGCAACTTTTGATAAAGCCAAAGAAAATCAAAAAGATGTTACTGTTACACTAGATTCAAAAGCTAATACTTTAAGCTCAATCACAAATGGAGATTATGTATTAAAAGCTGGAACTGATTATACTGTAGATGACAATAAGCTTACTATTAAAAAAGAGTATCTGTCAACATTACCAGTAGATACAGCAAAACTCACCCTTAATTACAGTGGTGGAGTTAATCCTAATCTTTTAATTGCCGTTGGTGATACCACACCAAGTCCTTATGTAAGTCCACGCACAGCATCCTTTAATAGTGCTGCCAATAAGCAAAAGGACATTACAGTTACAATGAACCAAGGTAATAGTAGTCTTACAGGAATCACTAATGGTGATTATTCTCTAGTTTCTGGCAAAGACTATACAGTTGACGGAAATAACGTAACAATTGCAAAGGAATATCTTGCAAAGCAGCAGCTTGGAGAAACAGATTTATCCTTTAATTTTGATAAAGCAGACAGTTTTATTTTAAAAATAAATGTAACTGATACTACTCCATGTTCAACAATTACCCCTAATAAAACTGCTTTTGAAAAACGAGTTCCAGAGGATGTTGCTGTAACAATGGCTCTTAACGGAAACACTCTTTCAGCTATTAAAAATGGAGATACAATCCTTAAAGCAGATACTGATTATACTGTAGACGGAAATGTTGTAACAATTAAAAAAGAATACCTTGCAAAGCAGCCTGTTGGTACTACAAAACTCACTTTTGATTTCAGTGAGGGAATTAATCCAATACTAAATATAGACGTAAAGGATACACCTCAAAACTCTACAATTACTCCATATAGTACAGTATTTGATAGCAAAGCGCCAAAGGATATTCAAGTTACAATGGCACTTAAAGGAAACACTCTTTCAGCTATTAAAAATGGAGATGCAACTCTTACAGCAGATACTGATTATACTGTAGATGGAAATGTTGTAACAATCAAAAAGGAATATCTCAGTAAGCAAAGTGCTAAATCCTTAAAGCTTACCTTTAGTTTCAGTGAAGGCAAGGATCAAGTTCTTACTATTATTCCACCGGCAACCTTTAAAGTAGAGTCCTTTAATATGATTACTAGCTCAACTTCAAATTCACTTGCACCAAGATTTAAGATTACAAACACTAGCTCTTCACCTCTTAATCTTGCTGATGTAAAAATAAGATATTATTTTACATTAGAAGGTACAGAGCCTCAATGCTTCTGGTGTGACTGGTCTCCAGTTGGAAATTCTAATGTAACTGGAACTTTTGTTAAAATGGATAACCCAACTGCAACTGCAAATTATTATCTTGAAATAGGCTTTACAACAGCTGCAGGAACTCTTGCACCAAATGAAAGTATACAAGTTATGACACGTTTTGCAAAGTCTGATTGGACAAATTATGATCAATCAAATGATTATTCCTTTGATGCTTCAGATAATAATTACAGCACCTCCAATAAAATAACTTCTTATAATGGTACTACTTTAAATTCTGGTATTGAACCACAATAACTTATTAATAATAAGCCAGCGCCTAATGCGCTGGCTTATACTATAAAGGAAGATTTGACTAGGATAAAAAGTTACCACCATTCTTAATTCTTCTTTCTTAATTTCTTTTTTATGTTTTTAATTGTGCTTTAAGTATATTTTCTGATAAAATAAAGTTAGGTGAATATAATTAGAAAAACAGGTTAAAGCTTAATTATAGGGCTTAAAATATATAACTTAATAATTGAATCGAAAAGCCTTTACAAGGAGATGATTAAATGGCTAGAAAAACAGGAAGATCTGAAATTTACGATGACAATTTTATAATGTCTCCAAAAGTAGATTTTGCATTTAAGCTTTTGTTTGGGGATTCCAACAACATAGCTTTACTGCAATCACTATTAAGCTCCATATTAAATATATCTAAAGAAGAACTCAATGATTTAAAAATAATAAATAATGAACTGCCAAGGCAATTTGCAGAAGATAAAAAAGGTATTCTAGATGTAAGAGCAAAGACAAAAGACAAAAAAGAAATAGATATAGAAATTCAGGTGCTATCAACGGACTATATGGCTGAAAGAACCACTTTTTACTGGTCAAAAATGTATACATCACAAATAAAGTCTGGAGACACTTATGACAAGCTTAAAAAATGTATAACCATAAATATAGTAGATTTTGAGTGTATACCATTAAACAAAATTCATACAAGTTATCATATAACAGAGGATGAAACAGGATATAAACTTACAGATATACTTGAAATTCACTATTTAGAACTTCCAAAACTCGATAAAAAAGACGTAAAAAAAGATGAAAATACCGCAATAATTCAGTGGATGGAATTTATAGGAGCAAAGTCAAAGGAGGTAATGGAAATGCTAGCATCAAAAAATAAAGATATAAAAGAAGCTTATGATAAACTTCAAATAATAAGCAAAGATGAAGAATCAAGAATGGCATATGAAGCAAGAGAAGCAGAAATCCATGACCAGATGACTAGACTAAAAGCTGCTAGAGAAGAAGGAATAACTCAAGGAGCCGCCGAAAAAGCAGTGAGAATAGCAGAAAATTTATTAAAAATGGGGCTCACGGTTGAACAAGTAGCTTCAGCATCAGAACTTACAAAAGAAAAAGTAATTGAACTTAAAAAGAAGTACCAAAACTAGAACGGGAAAAAATCAAGAAAAAATAATTAAGAATGGTGAAGAAAAAGTTACCACCATTCTTAATTTCTTTTTAACTTAAAATCCTCAACCAAATTAGGTATGTCCTTGCTGTATATTCTCCCTGAAAATGCTTCATGTGGCAGAGCTATAAATTCACAGTTCTTGGGACATATTGGACGATACATTGGATCAGCAATTAATATTTTTGACTTTTTAAGGTATGGTGCTAAATCATCCTCATCACGTGCACTAAAATCACCGTCTGCCATGAGCTTTTGTTCCGTTTCCAGAGGGCAAAGTACCTGTACTGTTCTGCCTGATTCAGCATTAATAGCTGCTGCAATAGAACCAGACATTACACTTTCACCAATAATCGTAATATCGGACATATCCTTAACTAATCTTTTCGTATAGCATACTTTATTTTCTCCAGTATCCACAGCAGCTTTCAAATCTTGAATAATCTGTTTTGAAAATGTTTTTCCGTATGGTACACCAACAACATAAGGAGTACCAAACATCTTTTTAAGTTCTTCAGCAGCAGCTAATCCTGAGTATGATATAACAAGATTAACCGATGCCTGTCCGGATTTCTTAATTTCATCTAAAGTACTACCCATTGCCCATGTACTTACTATATTAAGCCCATTATCTATGAGCAGTTTTTTTATTGAATCCACACTGCCGTTAACAGAAAAATCAAGAGGCGTTGCCCCTATAATATTTAAAGACAATTTGCTGTCTTTACTAATATTTCTATCAACCATTCTCTCTGCAACCGCCTTAAAAGCCATACTTGCCCCAGATAAATATGAATTCATTCCGTTTGTTAAAAAGCCAAAGGTAGGTATCCCCGCCCTGTGCTCCACAACTTTTGCAATAGCCTCAATATCAGTTCCTACCATCATTGGAATCGGTGATCCTGCAATTGCTATAAAACGCGGTGACAGTTGTTTTGCTGCCTCTAAAATATCATTTATAAGCTTATCATCGTCGCCCATAATAGCTTCAATTTCTGATAGTCCAGATATATATATCATGCTATCCATGTCATACCATCTAGGTTCATCATGGGTAGTATAAGTTGAATTACATCCTGAGGGATCATGTATCACCGTCATTCCGCCTAATTCATATAGTGCAGAGCAAATGCCGGCTTCATCTGCCGAATAAGTTGAAATAAAACTCGCTGTTTGTCTCATAACAAGCAATCACACCCCAATCCCTTTATTTGTATCAAGTTCCTTGTATCTTTGGTATTAATATAAGCATCCATCATAAGATCAGCCATGCGGCAAATACCATCAAAGCCATACATTCCTCCACCCTGTACTATATTCACAAAGTTTTCTGTACCAGTAAAATATGCTGCCTTCTGCCCTATTGCAAGCATTTTTTCATTACTTTTTCTTGGCAGTACACGCATTCTAGCATTAACCGTAGGATATATTTTAAGCTCAGGACTATTTTCCTTAAGCCAATAAAAATCATCCTTTTCTTCTTCATTAAATCCATCAGCATATACTCTATCCACTTTAAAGCCATGTTCAATTAAAAGTCGTGCAAGGCCAAGGGGACGCATGGTAGCAGTATAATCGATGGCAACTGGTGTATCGCGAAGAACATTTTTTGCTTTTTTTAAGGCTTTCTCTGCACCTTCAATGGCAGAAGTATAATCCGGCTTTGGTATATTAAGATAATCCGCCAGTTCATATAAATGCTCTGTTATTTCCTTATAACCGTAACAAAGAGGCAGATACAAATGCTTTTGTCCAAGCCTTCTTTCAAGTTCATCGCCTCCTGCTTTTGCCACTGGATTGTAGGATATATTAACTGCACTTTCTGCCATACTAAGATAATCCTCATAAGTCCTGCACAGAGTAATATCCTTAAGTTCAAAACCATTTTCACGAATCATACGGACAAGTTCACTGCTTTCATAAGTAGCAAAATTATTGCCTATAATATTAATAGATAATCCATTTTTAGGACGTTTTTCAAGAAGACTATAGAGTTGACGGCTCATAATTTGATCCGGATTAAGTCCGCTTTTACGCATAATTGGATTCATATAACAGTCCGCAAATGCCACATCAGGAAATTTTTCTCGTAGGGTACGGTAAACAACTGAAAGATCACATCCCATAAAATGATGGATACAGCTTGTATAAACCAGAACAGCAGGCGGCTTCTTAGGAAGCTTTTTAAGTATGTCCGCTACACCATCAATAATAAGACTTTCCATGTCACCTTCCAGCACATTGTTTTCATAAATAACTACAGATGAAAATCTATCCATAGCATTCATTTCAGCCGCTGTGAGTACAACACCCCTGAGGCAGCCCAAGGCACACACAAAAATTTGATGTGCTCCAGGTATTAACATACCGGTATGGACAATATTCCAGGTACCTCTTGCAGGCGCACTGTATTCTAAGCCCGATACAAAAGATGAAGGAAACTCTGCTTCTTTAATTTTTACATATACATTTGATTTATCTTTTTTTGCTGCACTAATACTTATCATAATATTTCCTTTCCGCAGTCCTTCATAATGCTCACAGCAAGTTTTCTATACTGATCTGCCATTTCACTTTCAGGAAATGCTTCAATTACTGTTTTCTTAAGGTTTTCTGCCTCCTGAACGGTTTCACTGCGGTCAAGTGTACCTACAATGGTTGAATTAATGTCATCTGCCAGTTCTGCCACTTTTTCTTCTTCATTTTTTACATTTCTGCGATTAAGAATGAGACCTCCAAGCTCAGCGTATCCCCTGTCCTTAAAATTTTCAACTGCAACTGCAATATTTGCTGCTGCATGGATGGACATATTTTCACCTGAAGTAACAATAAACACTTTATTAGCGTATCCACTGCGCATTGGCATGGAAAATCCGCCGCAGACCACATCACCAAGGACATCGTAAATTACTACATCAGGCTTATATACTTCATATGCACCTTTCTCCTTAAGCTTTTCTAGCGCTGCAATAATGCCACGACCCGCACATCCAAGTCCAGGTGTTGGACCTCCTGCCTCAACACAGACAACACCGGCATATCCCACTGTAGTCATGTCCTCAAGAGCAAAGTCATTTTTCTTTGCACGAACTAAATCAAGCACAGTAGGAATTACCGTACCATTGTGTAAATTTATAGTGGAATCTGCTTTAGGATCACAGCCAATCTGCATAACCTTAAGTCCCTTTTTTGCAAGGGCAGCAGCAATATTAGAAACTGTTGTAGACTTCCCTATTCCGCCTTTTCCGTAAACAGCTATTTTTATCATAAATCTCATCCCTCCCTGTCTTTTTTACCTTTATAAATGGTCAAATCATTCTTTTGTAATGACCTTAGAATACAAGGTCTTACTGCTAATTCCATTCAATTTTCCTATCTTACCGGATAGTGCACTAATTACATCCTGAGGAGCATCTATAGCAATGCTTATTATATTTATGCTCTTTACACGGTAAGGAATACCCATACGTCCAATTATGTACTTTCCGTATTCATGAAGTAAAGCATTTAATGACTCAACTGAACTCTCATTTTCAACAATTATTCCAATAATAGCAACTCTAGTTTCCATTTTTATTCCCTCCAAGTAAAGTATGTAAAATAAAAAACTGCACCCTTAAAGATGCAGTTATATCAAAATAATATTATTTTCCCATATATAAGCCTATCAGATTAGCTATTAAATTTCATACTGATAGCCCTTAGTTCCATACAATATTATACATTCTGTAACTTCCATCTCAAAAATATTTTGACGTCAGATTAACAAAAACATTATCCCTTTTTGCAAAATGTTTGTCAAGTAACTAAAATTTCCTGAGTTCAATTTTTTAAGCATTAAAATTAAAAAAGAAAAGCATAAAAAAGTTATACTCATTCTTAATTTTTTTCACAGCATAAGCAGATAAAAAGCTATCTTATAATGGCATTTTCTGATAGAATAAAGATAAGTGAATATAATTGAAAAAATCTGTTAAAGCTTAATTATAGAGGTCATAATATATAACTTAATAATTAAGACTATGACCTTTTATAAGGAGATGATTAAATGGCTGGAAAAACAAGAAGATCTGAAATTTACGATGATAATTTTATAATGTCTCCAAAAGTAGATTTTGCATTTAAGCTTTTGTTTGGAGATTCCAACAACATAGCTTTACTGCAATCACTATTAAGCTCCATATTAAATATATCTAAAGAAGAACTTAATGATTTAAAAATAATAAATAATGAACTGCCAAGACAATTTGCAGAAGATAAAAAAGGTATTTTAGATGTAAGAGCAAAAACAAAAGACAAAAAAGAAATCGATATAGAAATTCAGGTACTATCAACGGACTATATGGCTGAAAGAACAACTTTTTACTGGTCAAAAATGTATACATCACAGATAAAATCTGGAGATACTTATGACAAACTAAAAAAATGTATAACCATAAATATAGTGGATTTTGAGTGTATACCGTTAAATAAAGTTCATACAAGTTATCATATAACAGAGGATGAAACAGGATATAGACTTACAGATATACTTGAAATTCACTATTTAGAACTTCCAAAACTCGATAAAAAAGACGTAAAAAAAGATGAGAATACAGCAGTAATTCAGTGGATGGAATTTATAGGAGCAAAGTCAAAGGAGGTAATGGAAATGCTGGCGTCAAAAAATAAAGATATAAAAGAAGCTTATGATAAACTTCAAATAATAAGTAAAGACGAAAAATCAAGAATGGCATATGAAGCAAGAGAAGCAGAAATCCATGACCAGATGACTAGACTAAAAACTGCTAGAGAAGAAGGAATAGCCAAAGGTATAGTTCAGGGAATAGCTCAAGGAAAAGTAAAAATGGCTGAAAAAATGCTAAAACGTGGAGATAGTATTGATGATATTGTTGATATTACTGAACTTGCAAGGGAAAGGGTTATTGAACTAAAGAAAAAATACCAAAACTAAAACATGAAAGAAAAATTAAGAATTAAGAAAGAATAATTAAGAATGAAGGATGATTTTCCTCCTCTCTGCTCCAGAAAATCTACTAACTTATAAGAGAACATTCACCCACGGTGAATAGTTGCCCTCATAAGTTTAAAAGTTTTTCGGAGCAAAGCGGAGAAAAAGTTACCATCATTCTTAATTCTTCATTTTTAATTCTTAATTTTCTTTTTACGTGTTCTTAATTTCTTTTTTGCATTCTTACCTTTTTTCGTTCCTTTAACTTCTTTAAGTTAACAACTATAAGTGCCAAAATCGGTATTATTAAAAGCATTGGCACGTGTATGTATTTCACAGTAAAATCAAGACCGATTTTTATGTGCTGAGGGTAATTTTGAGCAATGAACTCTGAAGCAATTAAGACTATTATGCTAATTGGTATAGATAAATACTTAATATTATTAAACTTAATAAGCGAAGCTGTACCAACCATTGCAGCATATATAAAAAAACTCATTTTAAAAAAGACCCCAAATAGTAATATTACTACTACAAGTATATCTAATCTATCAAAAGCACTGCCAACCTTTATTACCCTAAAGGTCTGTAAAAGTGGAAACAGTGAAGTTTGTGCAAGTTTTACTCCCAGTGTAGATACAACCATTATGGAAGTACTAGAAAGAATAATGCCTTCAAGTATGTTTGCAGCAATTGCATATTTCCTAACTTTTTTCGATTCGACTACAAATGGATAAAGAGTAGAAAATACCAAGCTTTCACCAAAAGGAAAGGTCATAAGTGTCCATCCCTTTTTAATCAAAAATAACAATCCACTATGTATTACTGGCTTCAAATTCCTAATTCTAAATACATCTGGAGTTGTTGATAAAAATATAAATGATAATATAAAAAAACATAAAAAAACGAACAAAAAAGTAGCTGCTATCCTACATATACTTTCAATACCACTAAAAACTGCATAACAGGTAATTATAATTAGCATAAATGAAGTTAATATCAATGGAATCTTTGGTAGTACTGCAATGGACATTAGTTCAGAAAGGTCACGAAGCACTCTAGACGCTCCATAAATAAAATATATTATATATATTACACTTAAAAAATAGCCTATGAACTTCCCAAAAATCTTAGGCATATAAGTCATTACATTATCTTGTGGATAATCCTTCCACAAACTAGTATATATAATTTGCAAAATAATGGCTGGTAATACATAAATGAGAATTGTTATCCATGCATCCTGCTTTGTATCTGAAGCTAAATAAAAAAACACAGCAGTACCACTTTCAAACATCACAATACTTGCAAATAGTTGAAAAACACTTATTTTGGTCTTCATAATGCTTCTCCTTTACCCTATAGGTTTAGATATAATTCCAGGTCTTTTAACACTTGAGGTTACATTAACATCAACTTTAAGTTTTTGGAAAATCGATGGCCAATTGGATTTTATTTTATTCCAAAAATCAGGATAAGTTTCGTTTATTGCATTTGCGAAGCCAAACACATCAGCATCATATTTCTTTTGTGCCGTATTTAAGGCAAGAAGTGCTTCTCCCTTTATGGCATTAGACTGCACTTCACTTAATTTATCCATAACCTTATAATTTTCCATTGGATTTAAAGGAGCAGACATTTCTATTACATTTCCTTCCTCAAATATATTAACTTCCACCCGTAAAGAACCATTCTTTAATACAGGCTTTATTTTACTTCTTGATTTTAGTATATAAAAATTAGCCACCTTATTATTTGGTAAGTGTCCAACAATACTACCACTCTGAACCTTTCCATTAATCCACTGCATGCCTCTTGTTTCATTCATATCCATATATCCAATAAGTTTATCCTCCTTAAATACAGCAGTTCCTGAAACATCAAATGTATTGTCTGAATTAAACTCATTTTTTATATTAATAACTCCTAAGATTGGAGCCCTAATTTTATCCATTAAAGCATTTGCAAATCTTAATCTTGAAGTCATTGGAGAATATCCCTTTTCTCCTTGAAACTTTATTAAGTTTTCAACTTTATCAGCAGAAATCTTCTCATCGGGCAGATCAGCTTTAATGATATCGCTTGCATTTCCTTTCGTAACAAATACTGCAACATCTGGTCTTGTAGTTCTTATTCTAAATACAGAATCCATAAACTTTGTTACTCCTGTTTTTGCCAACCTTTCACCTAAAACAACATATTTGCTGTGACCGAAAAATATTGGTTTACCATAACTTTCTGCTAAATTTGCTGGAGCAGATGAAGGAGTATCACTTTCGCTGCTAAAAACAGTTACATCAGATTTACCTTCAGTATCACTTTTTTTAGAAGTATCAGAACCTCCCCCTTGAGGATTTAAAATTTGTACAGTAATTATGTATTTACCATCCTCAGTTAAATCGAAACCCGTAGCTAGTACCGTCCCCATTTGATTTATCTCCTGTTTTGACTCCTTACACCCTGTAAATGCGGTCATAAATACAATTATCATAAAAATGGAAATATTTTTTTTCATGATTTACTCCTTATTTTTTGAATAAAGTACTTAATTCCATACACAAATAATGCAATAGTAGGAATGATAACAGTTAGTGGCAAATGAATATATGTTAAAGTTATGGTCTGACCAATATATATATGCTGAGGATAATTTCTAGCTATTATTAGCGAAGTTATGGTGACAATTATACAGAATACCAGAGAGATGTACTTTGTATCTTTAAGCTTTGCTAACTGTGCGGTTCCTAATGCCGCACCATATGTAAAAAAACCTATCTTTAAAAATCCCACTATTACCATGACCAAGATTACAAATATGTCTAATCTATCAAAAGCACTCCCAACACGCATAGTACGCAGCGTTTGTAAAAAAGGGAATAGGGAGACAGACGCAAAATTAACCCCTAATACTGCTATAAACATAATAGTATTCAATGCTAAAAGAACTCCTTCTAATATAATTGCCCACACTGCTGCCTTCCTTACCTTAGCTCTCTCCTTAACAAGCGGAAAAAACATTGCAAGTACAATACTTTCACCAAATGGAAATGTTATAAGCTTCCAACTATCCTTTATAATTGGCATAAAACCATTCTCTAAGATTGGCTGTAAATTGAAAAACTTGATATCTCCTGGGGTCATGTAAAGAAATATCCATTCGAAGATAACAAAGAAAATCCATAAGTATAAAAAAATATACACCATTCGAGAAAGAGTCTCTATTCCATTAAAAAGAGCATATGCAACTGTAATCATAAGTATAATTGAAGTTATATATAAATGTAGTCTCTGCATTGATGCAATTGCTATGAGTTCATCAAAATCACGTAAAACTCTGGCAGCTTCATATGCAAAAAAAACAATATAAATTATGCTTAAGGTATAACCTATTACTTTCCCAAAAATTTTTGGCATATAAGTAACTGGAGTATCTTCGGGATATTTGTTCCATAAGCTCACATATATAAGCTGCAAAATTACTGCTGGAATTATATAAATTAATATGGCTATCCATGCATCCTGCTTTGCTTTAGGATTTATAAAAAAAAGCACAGCACTGCCAAAGGGAACTAATACAATTGCCGCAAATAGCTGCCTAACAGATATTTTTGTCTCCATAACACATCTCCCTTTACTTTATTGGCTTTGAAATAATGCCCGGTCTTTTTATAGATGAATCAACATTTACTTCAACCTTAAGATTTGGAAAAATATTTTGCCATTTACTTTCAGTACTTTTCCAGAGCTTAGGATAGTGTCTATGTACATTTCCCCCAAAATCGAATACATCAGCTCTTAATTTTTTTTGTGCAGCATCAAGTGCAAGCTGAACCTCATTTTTTATTGCCCTATTTTGAATCTCATTTAAATACTTTATTTTTTCTGGATTTTTTATCAAATCTATATCTTTCGTCAATTCCGTTATATTTGCTTGCTCTTTTATATTGATTTGCATTGTTATCTTGTTATTTTTAATAACTGGCTTTACAGTACTTTTAGACTTTAATATATCAAAAGTTATTTCCTTATTATCTGGCGTATACGCTATTAAACTGCCACTTTGAACATTTCCCTTTATCCACTGCATACCTCTGGTTTCTTTTTTGTCCATATAACCTATAAGTTTATCCTTCTTAAATACACCTGTACCCGCAAGCCTAAAAACATTATCAGCATTCTTTCTTTCTTCAATATCAATTATGCCTGTCACAGGTGCTGCTGTTTTACTTGATAGCTCATTGGCCATGTCAAGCCTTGACGTTATCGTGGCATATCCCTTACCTCTTTGAAATTTAACTATATTACCAATTGCATTTGCCGGTATTTTTTCGTCAGCTGATACAGTTTTTATTATGTCTAAGGCAGTGCCCTTTGATACAAATAAGGGCTGATCAGGTCTAGTGCTAGCAACCCTTAAAGTAGTATCAAGTAAAAGTGAGATACCATTTTCAGCTAAGCGCCTTCCTACGACTACATATGAGCTATGACCCAAAAATAAATTTTTGCCAACACTTGTAGACATATGATTTATAGCATCATAAGGAGTACTTCCTTTACTTGTAAAAACCACTACATTTGAAGAAGACTTATTGGACATAGTTTTTGAAGCTGGTTTGTTGACATTTAGTATTTGCGCAGAATAAATATACTCGCCTTTCTCATTAATATCAAAACCTCCAGCTAAAACTACAGAAAGTTTTTCAATTTCCTGCTTTGTCTTGCTGCAACCAACTGAAAAAAGTGTGAAAATTATTACCATAACAATTGAAATAACCTTTTTCATAGTCTAATCTCCATTTTTTATTTTATTTAATAATTTCTTTATATCCTCTGTCACTGTATTAATATAGGATCTTTTTCCCCTATAGGTTGATCTATTCCCTGTAATAAACCATGAACGTTTTCGCTTAGCCCAAATAGGACGTCTCATAAATACTTCAGGTAATTCTTCCTTTATAAGTGGAGCAATTGGCTCCATATACGGTACTCCAAAAGAGCGCATCGACACTAGTTTTATAGCAAAAATTATTATGCCACAAATTAATCCAACTAACCCTATGGTACCTCCAAGCAATAAAAGTATGAATCTTGGAAGAATGAGAGCTCCGTACATATCAGTAGAAGGTATTGCAAAAGAGGTAATTGCAGTCGTTGCCACGATTATTACCATGGGAGTACTTACAAGACCTGCTTCTACAGCTGATTGACCAAGTACTAAGGCTCCAACTACACTCATTGCCTGACCTACTGCTTTAGGCATTCTAAGTCCTGCCTCACGCAGCATTTCGTAAACAGTTAAAAGTAAAAAACATTCCAATAAAGCAGGATATGGAACACTAGAACGTGCTTTTACAAAACTAACTAGTAATGGCGTTGGTATCAGCTCCTGATGAAAAGTTGTTATTGCTAAGTAAAAACCAGGAAGTATAAGTGACAATACAAAAGATAAATATCTGAGCCACCTAGTAATAGTTCCTACGATAAAACTCAAGTAGTAATCCTCATTGCTCATTAAAAACTCAGAAAAAATTGCTGGAACCGTTAAAACTAAAGGAGTACCATCAACAAAAATTGCAATTCTGCCTGAAAGTATTTTTGTAGCTACAACATCTGGCCTTTCTGTTGAATAAATAGTAGGAATACCCCATATAGTTTCATCCTCAATGTATTCTCTTACATAATTACTTGCAATTACTGCATCTATATCTATCTTCTTAATTCTTCCCTTAAGCTCATCTACAGTTTTCTTCTTTGCAATATTAGAAAGATACACAATAGTTACATTGGTCTTTGTTTCTCTCCCAAGCACAAAAGATTCAGTCTTTAAATTTGTACTTTTAATTCTTTTCCTAAGCAGTACTAAATTTGTTGCTATAGCTTCTGTAAAACCCTCCTTAGGTCCACGTATGACTGATTCTGATGTAGGTTCTTCTACACTTCTACCTGGTGGATTTTTCATATCTATTGTAAGTGCAGCTTTTAAGCCATCTATAAATATGCAAATGCTGCCATTTAGTATTTCCTTTACTGCATCCTCCCTATACTCATATATAAAATTATCTTGAATTCCAAGCAAATACTTGCAATATTCCAGGCTGTTAATTGCATATGTATCATCATGATATTTAAAGGTTAATTTTCTTATTATAGAATCCTCAATAATGGATGCAGTACACATATTGCTTATATACACAATCATTGCTGTAAATTTAGGATTGTTAGCTAATTTAATCTCCCTTATGGTCACATCAGAACAATTCTTAAATTTGCTTTTTATGTATTCTTTATTTATATTTAATGAAGATGAAATTTTTTCTTTAGGCTTATTAGGTGCATCTGTTTCCTCTTTATTAATGTTTTTATGCCTTTTAAGTACTCTTTTTGCGAAATTAAACAATTAGACCAACTCCATGTACGTCTAAAATTAGTATTTATAATATTGTGTGAAATACTCAAAATAATTATTCACTCGCCACCTATATCCTTAAAACAACCACTTATATAAAATCACTACACAAATAAAAAAATTAAAGACTTAAAAAAAAATGAAGAATTAAGAATCATGGTGATTTTTTCTCCACTCTATTACGGAAAAACTTTTTAACTTATAACTGCCTTCATTCTCCCCAGGCGAATGTTCTTTTATAAGTTAGTAGATTTTCTGCAGCAAAGCGAAAAAAAATCCTCCTTCATTCTTAATTCTTCTTTCTTAATTCTTAATTTCTTTTTATGTTCTTAACTTCTTTTCCCGTTCTTCAAAATCAACTTGAAACAAAAATACGGCTATATTTATGCATTAGTATATGTGCTAGAATTCAAGCTTGATTTTACTAATTTTTTATTACTTGCGCCAATACATAAACACATAGCCGTTAATAAAGAAGCAATGGCAAAACATACTTTAGCACCAATTACATCTGCAATGGCACCAATTGCTCCATATGTTATTGGTATTGATATACTAAAAGCAATTGAACTTATACTATTAACTCTTCCCCTAATATTCGCTGGAATCATAATTTGAAATAATGTACTCATAGGTATATTAAAAATAGTTACTCCAAATCCTATTACAAAATTTCCCGTGCAAGCTGCAGCAAAATTAGGAGAAATAAATATACCTAGCATTCCTATGCTTTCAACAGCAAGTCCTATAAGAAACATTTTTCCAACCCTTTTAGGTGAGATTAACCCAATAAATAATCCTCCTATTAATAAACCAAGTCCAATAGATAACTCAAAAATACCTAGCGCTGATGAATTTCCCTTAAAATTTACTTTTATAAGCATTGATGGCAGCACATTTGTTACACCTAATGCAATATTACTTATCATACCTATTACTATAAGTAACACTAGTTCAATTTGATTCTTTAGCCAATATATACCTTCGCCTACATCCATAAACATTCCCTTTAGAGTTATTCCTTCATTAATATTACTTGTACTTATCTTATAATGAATAAAATAAATGCAGATAAACGAAAGAAAAAATGTCATTGAGTCAATGAATATAGAAAAAAATTCGCCTAATAGAGAAACAATAACTCCTCCAATTATAGAACCAGTTAAATTAGCTGTCTGCTGTGAAATACTTAATAGTGAATTAGCGGAAATCAGTTCATCCTTTTGGACCAGTTCAGGCAGTAATGAACTTTGAGACGTTCCAAATAAAACACCTGCTAGTGATAAGAAAATATTAATAATAAAAATATATGAGTAAGTAAAGGCATGTGCAGCAATTAAAATCGCAAAAATCAGAGTGACTATTGCTTGTGTAATATCTGAAAGCTGCATTAACGATTTTTTATTATATTTATCAATTAATACCCCTAAAAACATACCAACGATTACCTGAGGCAAAAATTTAGCAATGAGTACTAATCCAACTTTAAAAGCCGAACCTGTGGTTGAAAAAATATACCATGAAATAGTAATATTGTATAATGCGTCTCCAAAATAGGAAATAACTCTAGAAAGCCATAAATTTTTAAAATTCGAATTATTATATAGTAACTTTATATAATTTGTTGTAACATTTTTCTTCATGCTAGCTACGTTCTTACATTAAATTGAATAGAATACATATAATCTATTTATTAAAAATTAATTACATATATACAATTATTTTAACACTTGCGTACTTTTTTTAAAGCTTTTTTGTAAAATATAAGATAAATATGATGTTTTATATAAATTTAGCAAATCACCAATTATAACTTATTAATGTATTATTATGACATAAATATAGCATAGAGAAAATAAATAATAAATTAATAAAAAACAGAGCATGGAGAAAAATCACCTCATACTCTGTTATTTGTACTACCAATATTTTAAGACATTATATTAGCAGTGCCCCTATTTTAATACAACTCCAAGTAATCCAATAATTGAAATAGCTTGATCGCAGGATATTACTGCACCTTTAATATCATCTAGACCTGCAGCAATGCCATCAATTTTGCAGCTTGTAAAATCTATTCCCCTTAGCTTGGCATTATAAAATTGTCCCTCGGATATGTCTGTTCTTTTTAATTCTAACTTAGAAAACTCGCTTCCTCCAAAATCAACATATGGAAGTTCAGAATTCTCAAAAGCTGTTTGTTTAAATTTGCTGAATCTAAAACAGGTGTATTGTCCGCTGCACTCATTAAAGGTAACATTTTCAAAAAATCCTTCTGCAAAATTACATCCCGTGAGTTTACAATTCTTTAATTCCACCCTGCAAAAAGAGGACCCATTTAAATCAATATTGGATAAATCACAATTTTCAAATTTCACATCTAAAAATTCTGCCCTATCGAATAATATATTTACAAACTTTACATTTCTAAATATTACTTCATTAAAAGATACTCTTCTTGTCTTAAAGTTTTGTATTAAGCACTTATTTATTAATGCCGATGAAATTGAATCATAGTCAGATATTCCTTCTTGCAATAAATCAAATTGAGGCAGATCCTCTTGAATCTTGGGCTTTAATATTTTAATAGCATTCTTATTTTCAGGCATTTATGTTATCTCCCTTTATATTACTATCATTTATATACTTCTTATTAATTTCACTTTCATATTCTTTAACTCTTCTATAAAAAGTATTACTTTTCATGGATACAAGACTCATTGCTTTTACTGCTGTAATATTTCCATTTCTCCACTCACCATAAATGGCTTTGAAATTTTCATCAATAGGTATTTTTTTTCTTCCAAATTTAACTCCATTTTTCAAAGCAATTTTAATGCCTTCTGCCTGTCTTTCCTTTATTCTTTTACGTTCATCCTCAGCCATATAGCTTAGCAATTGAAGTATTATTTCAGAAATTAAATTTTCTAAACCATTCATATCTTTATATTTTCTAGTATCCAGTAAAGGCATGTCCAAAACTACTATATATACTTTTTTTGTTTGAGTAAGTTCCTTCCACTCATCCAGTATCATTTGTTTATTTCTTCCAAGTCTATCAAGTGATTTAATATATAAAATATCTTCTTCTCTAAGTATGCGTTTCATAAGTTGATACTCTGGTCTCTTGAAATCTTTTCCACTTGCCTTTTCAACAAAAATATATTCTTTTGATATTCCCAATTTCTGGGCAACAATAATTTGTCTTTCTAATGATTGATCTTTACTACTTACCCTTGCATAAAAAAAACTTCTCATATTAAAATAGCTCCTATTTAATAATAAATTTTAATTAATATTAATTATAGTTATTTGCTAAAATATTACTAAAATAATTATAACATTTATTTCAATAACTATACAAGTTTATTGAAACATGTCAAATATAAATTTGTTGTATATTTGACATTAAAAAACTATATGAATTTCCATATGTCAAAAAGCATACTTTTTGACATATGGAAAAATTAGAAATACCAAAATAAGGGGTTAAGGGTTATGGAAATTTTTTACTAAAGCTTGCTAGTAATATACTCAATGAAATATTTAACAGCAAGTGATAAACTTTCTTTATTTTTTAATACAATTCCTAATGTTCGGTAAAAAACTGGACGAGTTTCTTTAACCAATATTTTATAAGGATTTCTTGTAAGAACTAATTCGGATAATATACTTACGCCTAATCCATTTTCTACCATAGACATTATAGTATAGTCATCCTTAACACTATAATTAATATTTGGAGTTATATGGCTATCCTTAAAAATCTGTAAAATTTCTTGCCTGTTACCTATTTCTAGAAGAATGAAGGATTCATCTGCAAGTGCTTTCACAGGAAAAAAAGATTTTTTTGCATAAGGATGATCTTTAGAAATTATCACCATCATTCTGTCCTTCTTTAGGAAAATAGTTTCAAGATTTTTTGTGGACGGTAAACATATAAACCCAAAATCTACAGCTCCTTCAACTACCCATGTTTCTATTTCATCATAATCACCTTGCAGCAATTCAAACTTAATATTAGGATATATAGTTTTAAATCCTTTAATAAGAGGTGGCAATAAGTGGCATGAAACACTTGAAAAAGTTCCAATCCTAATTAAACCAGTTTCCATTCCCAGGAGTTCAAAAACTCTTTCAGATAGTTCATGATAACTGTTACTAATATTTCTAAGGTAAGGTAATAGCTGTTTACCCTCAGAAGTAAGCCAAACTCCAGAATGATTTCTATTAAGAAGAGATATTCCAAGTTCTGTCTCTAAAGAATTAATTATCTGGCTTACAGCAGACTGTGTATAATTAAAATATCTAGCGGTTTTCGTCAAACTGCCTAATTCAATAACCTTCATAAGTACTTCATATCTTGAAATGCGCATATTTGCTCCTTCATGCATTAGAAAATCTAATACTCAATATAATATAAATTTGTTTTACTTATATCACATTGGATTATATAATATCACTGTAAAAAAGGCAAACAATATAACTATAAATGTGAGGTTAATGAAATGACTGAAAGAAAAGCGACTTTATTACTTATAAGTGTTTCTATGGCATGGGGAACTTCTTACTTGTTTATGAAAATGGGACTTAATGGGCTCAGTCCATTTAATTTTATTGCATTAAGATTTGGAGCTGCATTTTTAGTAACATTTATTCTCCTATTTAGAAAAATTAAAAGGATACGTACAAAAACTATTATTCACAGTGCAATATTAGGTTTTATTTTATTTTGCATCTTTGTACCCCTTTTAATAGGACTCAAGACAACGACAGCTTCATCCGCAGGTTTTCTTGTAAGTACCACCGTTGCATTTGTACCAATAATACATGGATTTATAAAACATAAAATACCAGAATCAAAGACAATTATTAGCATTTGCATAGTCATGATAGGTATAGGGCTTCTAACTTTAAAAAATGGATTTTCCATTGATCTAGGATCTGGATTATGCCTCATAGCTGCAGTTTTTAATGCACTGTATGTTATAACAACAAGTTATTTTGTAAAATCAGAAAATGCATTACAATTAGGAGTTTTTCAATTTGGCTTTGCAGCATTACTAGGTAGTCTATTTTCGTTTGTTTTTGAAAACCCCAAATTACCCCATACATCAAATGGATGGATAGCAGTTTTAGGACTTGCTTTAATCTGCAGTGCATACGGTTTTATAATACAACCTATTGCCCAAAAATACACTGCGCCAGAAACTGCTGGTTTTTCCTTTGCACTGGAACCGGTATTTTCAGCAATTTTCGCTTCTTTACTTTTACATGAAATGCTTAACTTACAGGAGTATATTGGAGCTATGTTAATACTTCTTAGCTTGTTTATTTCTTCCATTAATACAGTTAGTGCATTCAATAAAGTACATATTAAAATAAGAGATATAATTAGCAAATAAGTTATAAAATGTATTTACATTATTTCCATAATAAGCTATAATATATTTTATAATAGCTATTATATGTAAAACAATTTGTTAACGTTAACAAAAACATGTTATTATAAAGGGGTTTTATTTATGAAAAAAACAATATGTTTAGTAGCTTCAACGTTAATTTCTCTTTCACTATTTTCTGTACCAAAACTTACAACTACAGCTTATGCAGCTGCGCCATCAACTATAACAATTACAAGTTCAAATTCAGCTGACGATTCAGCAATTTTAAAGGCAGCTATAGCTAAGGCTAATCCTGGTGACACAATTTTACTTACCAGTTCATCTTATAAATTTAAATCACCAATTTTATTAAATAAAAATGGAGTTAAGGGCAGCACCATAAAATTGAAGGGATCAGGTACAACTAAAGTTAAGCTTGATTTTTCTAATGAAAAAGTTAGTGATAGTTCTTACGGAATAAACCTTCAAGGTTCATACTGGGAGCTCCAAAACCTAGACGTATATGGTGCCGGTGACAATGGAATTATAATGAAAGGTACTGCATCAGGCAATAATACTATTACAAATTGTTCAACAGATAATAACAGTGATGCTGGCCTGCAAATTACAGGAGGAGCTCACGATAATTTAGTTCAAGATAGTGATTCTTTTAATAATTACGATGCCAAAACAAAGGGTTCTAATGCAGATGGTTTTGCATGTAAACTTGGAGCTGGAGCAGGAAACAAGTTTTTAAACTGCAATTCCTACAACAATTCAGATGATGGCTTTGATCTACTTGGAACTGATGAAGCAGTAACCCTTACAGGCTGTACTGCTACTAAAAACGGATATTACCATGGTGATCCATTAAATAAATTAAATAGCGCAAGTATGAACGGTGATGGAATTAAACTCGGTGGCAATCAAAAACCGCCAAAGGGTACACATAGATCCTTAGGAAATCATGTAGTATACGGCTGCAAATCCTATGACAATAAAGCTGCTGGATTTTCTCAGAACAACAGTGGTGCATCTTTAACTTTAACTAACTGTGATGCCGATAGAAATGGTGCTGATAACGTTCTTAATGCCAATTTTAAAACCGTTAAAAGCAATTTTAATTTCCCTTACAATCCTGAAAATGGACATATATTTACATTTATAAATTGCACAACAAATGGAAAATGTACTATATATTCTGGTGCAAAAGTTATAGGAGGTAATATATACGCTTCAGCTCCTAATAATCCACTATCACCAGTTACATCTTCAAAAAAATCAAAGACAAATAAATAGCTTTTTGAAACATAAAAAAGAAGCACAAATCTAAACGTCAAAAAACTAAAAGTCTAAGAAATTTTAATAATTAACTCGGAAAAAGTAATGAAATTTCTTAGACTTTTACCTTATAATATTAGAATTTATTGCTAGCTTTTTTCTCTCTATTTAAAAAGTACGTTAGAATATAAAAAATAAAATTAGCTGCTAAAATTAAAACAACTGATATAATTTTACCATTCTTAGTTGATATCCAAGTTTTTGTTAATGTAATATTGGCGCATATAGCAAATAACCCTAAAACCCATATTGGTGGAATAAACGGTATAAAAATACTCCTTTCAACATGCTTTTGTGTACATACTTCAAAAATAGTTAAAAATAATACTATGGAAATTATTAGCACTTTTATACTTCCTGCAATATTGAGATTCCACATACTAGGTGTAAAAATATCAATTAATACAAATAAGCCTATAATTAAAGCAAAGAATATCCATATAATCATAAAAGAAACTATCTTGTTTTTTATAATTTTTGTGTATATACCCTTATGTAACACACTAAATACAATTTCTACTGTAATAAAACTTAAAATTCCATCCAATATTAATACAATAGGATTAATTCCTTTATCTGTACTCAGCATACTTAAAATAGGAAAAAATGCACTAATGGCAAAAATGATACCTGCAAACTTTAATATTTCTGGCTTGCTTCCATGACTGAAGTTACCAATCAATTCATCTGCCGCCTCTTGAGGCGATTTACCAAAAAAGTCTCTGGCAGAATCTCCATTTTCCTGAGCAGAAATTGTATCCTGTAGAATTTGAATGAGCAGGGCTTCAACTTCATATTCATCATAAAATAACCCCGAAGTACGAATATACAGTAAAAGCTTCTCATAATATTCTTTATTTTCAGGAAGTAATTTTTCTCTAAGTTCATTATTTTTATTAATAAGTTCTTTAGCTTTACTGCTCTTTTTATTCATAAAATTTTCCCCCCATTAAACTTATAATATTATTGACATTGCCTGCTATATCATTCCACTGATCAATAAATTCACTGCAGTGTTTCTTTCCTTCCAAAGTCATTTTGTAGTATTTTCTGTCTGGTCCATCAGGTGACGACTTCATAGTACTTGAAAGATATCCTTGTTTTTCAAGCTTTTGTAAAAGAGGATATACCGTACCGGCAACTATTTGCTTGAATCCATATTTCTTTAAAAGCTGCACCAGTTCATATCCATACACCTCATTTTCACCTATAATGAGAAGTACGCATCCTTCAAGTATTCCTTTTAAAAGCTGTGTTTGCTTCAAATTATCACTTCCTACGGTACTATATTGTATTACATACTAGTTTAAATAAATTATAAAGCATTTTAGCTAGTATGTAAAGCATAATAGTAAAAAATTAAATATATTACGCCTTTTATTTCTATCTGTCATTCTCATGCAGAAAAAAGGTAAAGAAATATTAACACATATTTAATAAAAATTACTTACATTATTTAATTATTGTGTTTATTATATATATTATCCCTAATAAAGAAGTACTGGAGTGTTACTTATGAAAAAAACATTATCTATAGCAGGCGCTGCCACAATTTGCGTTTGTTTAGTCTCAGGATTTTATTTAGCACATGCTAAGCGCAAAAATTCCACACAAGAAATTTCACACAAAATCATAAAACTGGCAAGTACAAATTCAAATGATGATTCGGATCAATTTAAGAAAGTTATACATAAGGCCAAACCTGGTGACACAATTATGCTTACAAGTCCTACATACAAATTTAAATCACCTATTGAATTAAATAAAAATGGTAGAGAATCTGGAACCATAAAACTAATAGGCTCCAGTAAAGATAAAGATAAAGTTAAACTTGATTTTTCGGGAGAATCAGAAGAAAATAATGCTTACGGAATCAACCTTAAAGGCTCATACTGGGACATAGAAAATATAGAAGTATACCACGCTGGTGATAACGGTATTTTACTTAAGGGCAGCAAATCCCACAATAATACAATTAAAAACTGCATAACAGACAATAATGATGATACTGGTCTGCAAATTACAGATGGTGCTCATGATAACTTAGTACAGGATTGTTCTTCCTTTAATAATTATGATATTAAAACAAAAGGCTCCAATGCAGATGGCTTTGCATGCAAGCTAGGCGCAGGAGCAGGAAACAAGTTTATAAACTGTAATTCCTACAATAATTCAGATGATGGCTTTGATCTACTTGGAACAGATAAAACTGTCACTTTAACTAACTGTACATCTACGAAAAATGGATATTATCATGGTGATCCATCAAATTCTCTTAATAATTCAGAAATGAATGGGGATGGTTTTAAACTTGGAGGTAATCAAAAACCGCCAAAGGGCACTCATAGATCAAAGGGTTCTCACATATTATATGGCTGCAAAGCCTATGATAATAGAAGCTGCGGATTTTCACAAAATAACAGTGCAGGCTCTTTAACTCTTACTAATTGTACAGCTGACAGAAATGGAGCAGACAATAACCTTCTTCTCGAAGAACCAAACTCAACCAAGGCTAATTTTAATTTTCCTTATAATCCTGGTAAAGAACATAAATTTACCTTTAAAAATTGTACGACAGAAGGTTACTGCCGTATATATTCTGGTGCAAAAATCATAGGCGGTAATCTAAAAGCTGTATATCCTGATACACCACTTCCAAACATACAGTAAAAACAATTAAGAATGATGGTAACTTTTTCTCCGTTCCACTTCGAAAAACTTTTAAACTTATAAATGCACCAATTCATGCAGATGAATGTTCTTCTATAAGTTAGTAGATTTTCCGAAGCAAAGCGGGGGAAAACCATCCTTCATTCTTAATTCTTCTTTCTTAATTCTTAATTTTTTTTAAGTATCCTTATATAGAAAATACAAACTTCCTATGTTAAAATACAACTATTAAACGTATTCATAATTAGGAGGGTTTACCATGGCTAAAATTTCATGTAATGTAATATCATATATTTTAAAAAGGACAGTAGACATAGACGTTATTCTGCCTACTCCTACTATTCCAGAAGCACTTGGAATGTCAGATGTTAAGCCATCTCATGTGAAACCGGCTAAGCATCCAGTGGTTTACTTACTTCACGGTTTCGGCAATAATCAAAAACAAATTTGTGGTTATACCAATGTTGAAGCATTCTGCGAAGAAAGGCAAATAGCTGCTGTAATGATTGCAGCTGAAAATAAGTCTTATGTTAATTTTAGTGAGCACGATTTATTCTATGATTTTATTGAAAAAGAATTACCAGAATTCATAACTAACACCTTCCCTATTTCCGATAGAAAGGAAGATACATATATAGCAGGGCTTTCAATGGGAGGATATGGAGCAACACTTCACGGTTTATCTAACCCAGATAGATATAATGCTATTGGTGCTTTTTCAGCAGCCTTCAATTTAAATCCCTATACTATAGGCAGTGGCAATATAACTAATGACACTGAAATCAAAGAAGAAATGGATCTTTTAGAAATCACTAATAAATTACTTGAAGCAAAAAAACAATTTCCTAAAATGTACATTGCCTGTGGAACCAATGATTTCTTATATGATGTAAACAAAAATTATGTAAATAACCTAGTTAAGCAAGGCATTGATGTGACCTTTAAAGAAGTAGAAGGATATGCCCATGAGTGGAGATTCTGGAATATATGCTTTGAAAAGTTTCTAGACTGGATTCCACGTACTGATTATTATGCTGATAAAATCCGCAGCATTTAAAAAAATAGAGAAGTAACAATATTTTGGAACATTAAATAAAATTAATAAATCTAAGGGTGATATTTTAAAAATCCTAAGAAATTTCAATAACTCACTAGCGTTCAGGCAAATTGAAATTTCTAAGTCTTTTCAAAATATCACCCTAAGATTTATACAATTTTATTTAAATCGTTCCCAAAATATTGTTACTTCTCATACAGAATAAATACATGGTAACTTTTTCTCCCTTACACTACGAAAAACTTCTAACATTATAATGACACCCATTCATCACAGTCCAATGTTCTTTTCTAATTTAGTGAATTTTCTGGAGCAGAGCGGCGGAAAATCATCCTTCATTCTTAATTCTCCTTTCTTAATTGTTTTCACGTTTTTAATTTCTTTTATCATATGCACTTGATGCTGGTGAGTTTTTTATAATGACAATATATTTAAAATAATCTGTAGTAACTCCATTTAGTCCTTTATCCTTCATAAAGTACATTGATTTAGAAAAAGGAGACTTGTCCCCATCTAATTTAAATATATTAATATCTGATTTAAGGTACTTACTTATATCTTTATCATTGATTGCATAGTTTACTTTTTGAGCAGAATAAGGATATTTTGGTGACATAAATTTAGAATTTTTATAGTAGTACTCTATTGATAATACTTTTCCCTTTACAGGAGATTCCGTATCATTTAAATACATTGCAAGTCTTTTATCTACTTTACCATAAGTTTTATCTTTAAAACTATTCTGATAAACATGCTCTCTACCAAATTCTCCAAAATATTTTCCTTTTGGTAAGCGTGCATATAATGTTTTAAAATTATTATACATAGACTTTTCCCTTATTTTTTCAAATTTATCAGAATTATAATTAGAATATGCGTCAAAAGCATTAACCATATTATTTACAATGAAGTTAAAATCGAAATAGTTGTTTCCTAAATATTTCTCATAACAATTTTTACTTTTTTTCATATCCTTTTGGAGCTTTAAAACATCATTCTTTAAATCACTATCCTGAAGTGTCTCCCAGCTGTTATAATCATTGTCTTGGGCTTGTTCTTTGATTTCATCAACATCTGCGGATATTTCATCAGGTGCTTTGCCTCTCGTTTCCATAATAGAATTTAAATACCTTATTGCTATGGGGATTTGATGCTCAATATCGATTCCTATAACTTTTATTTTTTTATTCCTTGGAAGTGTCAAATTATAATTTCTTAATTTAACTAGAAAATTATAAGCATCATCATTATATGAAGCTGTATTTTTAAAATTATAAAACATATCTTTTAATTCTTCTGTGTTTCCTGACTCAAGATAATTATTAATATTGCAGGACCCACTATAAGAATATTCCATCAAAACATACTTTACATTGTATTTTTTATTTAAATATTCAATTAAATTATTTTCAAGCTTGTAATTATATTTAATTGCATGACCCTCACCACATAAAATCACATTACTATTCCTTGCATCATCATCGAGTATTTTAAAATCCTTAGAATTACTATTAATACTTTTATGGTTTTTATCTAAATAAGTACTAAAGTCTTTACTAAAAACATATCTGTTAATTCCTACACCAGAAGCTATTAAAGCAGCTATTAAAAAAGTCGAAAGCATTGTTTTTTTTAATTTGCTATTCATATGTATCATCCTTTCAAGAAATATAATACATATTATACTTTATTTTTAATTATGTCAATTATAATTCATTTTTGTTATCAAATGTGTAAATACTCATAGCAAAAAAAGTACTGGTAAAATAAGAATATCTTTATTCTACCAGTACTCTTTTTATTTAATTATTTTAGTTTTGATACTTCT